>JAHEDS010000118.1 GCA_024641135.1 Flavobacteriales bacterium | reverse complement strand
TGTTAAAATATTACTTTGTTATGCATAGTACTGTAACAAATTTATTTTATGGTCGTCTATAAAGTATAAATCAATAAAAAAAACAGAAATAATGAAAACTATTAATCACATAAAAAGACGTTTTATAACTACTGAAAACGATTATATATATACTTATTCAAACATATTAATCCCAGTAATTTTTAATAGCCTAAGACCGGTTAAATACCTTAAAACAAAATAATAATCATCAAAAAACAAAAATCATGAGAACTACAAACAACAATCATTTTCCTAGAACATTTGACAACACAAAAAGTTATGCTTGGAATAATGTAAGAAGATTTAAATAGGGTTTTATTTAAAATCAAATCATCAGTCAAAATCAATCAAAAAAGGACTCGAAAATATTCGAGTCCTTTTTTTTATGAAAAATTTTTTAAAATAACGTATTAAACTCGGGGTATTCCACTTTATTTATAATACTGGGATAATTACTATTTTTATGTGAATTCATAACATCTTTTGAAACCGCATAAGCTTCAAATTGTTTATTTGTAAAAGAGGTTAATAATGTATTTACTTGCTGTATGGGTAGATTGGGATCCAACCAATCTAACTCATCTCTTTCGTCAAGAACCAGAGGCATACGGTATTCGCCATGTTTGTTTTTTTTATTATGAATTTTCTTAAAATAATCGTTTGCCAAAGTGGTAATTAACGATACTGTAAAAGCATTATCTTCAAGCTTGGTGTAAATCCCGGCAATTCCCATTATAGTACTATCACTATATCGAATATAATTTGGATAATTATTTCCTTTAAAACTATGGGGTTCAAAAAAGCCATCTACAATTATTAAACACCTATTGGTTTCTAATGGTTTATTAAATAACGGACTTTCAAGTAAGCCTTCGGCCCTTGCATTAAGTGTATTATGTTTTTTTAGAAAACCAGATCTTTGATCGAAATTATAATTTTCAGGAAGCATTCCCCAATAAGCTGGAGTAAAATTAAAAGGCTCAATATCTTTAATTATGTAAATAAATTCATTTTCAAATCCGTTTCTGTGGTAGAATGGTTTGTACCTATCTAAAGGACCTTTTGAAATATCAAAACGTTTTCTGATAGTTTCATCTTTTTTAGTAAGTGAAATATGGTAGCACATAACCATGTATGGTTTAAAAGATCAATAACTAAATTAAGCTAAATAGTTGAAAAGTGTCTTTAGCTAAAAAAAATCATTTATTCTTTAATAAAATATATGCCGCAAAATTAGTCGGCCTAACCTTATTTCGTTTTTATTCAAAATGATATAACAAAAAAGGATTCCATTTGCCATTAGCGCTTTCTAATAATGCCCTTAGGCATAATGCATTAATTAGTTTGTAGCTTTTCTACAATTAAAAGAAAATCCACTTTTGCTGTTGCTCCCATTCCCATAAACGCCGGTTTTACATTTGGAGAAACAGAAATAACTTCGCCTTTTAATTGGTTAATAAAGTTTTCCAATTTTTCCTGCATAGTGTCTCTTTTAACATCTAAGCGATGAACTCGATATTTCATAATAACCTGTTATTTTAAATGATTCACCATCAGTGATGATTGTTATTAGATTGTTGTTGTTTTCTTATTACTTAATAGGTTTACTCAACTTGATAAAATAGGATTTTTATTGCAATTAAAACATGACAAATGTTAGGGAAAACCATATTAAAAACATGGTAATCTATGCTCTTTTTAATAACTATTTCCCCTCCTTTTTCGTAAATTGCAAAGCCACTTTTTGGTATTTTAATTTAAACTTAAAACGATGATAAAACACCCTGAAACAAAACCATTAATAGTTCTAATATTAATTCTAGCAACGGTCTTTAATAGTAAAGCCCAGAACGAAGAAATCCAAGCAGTTGAAAACATATTATTAAAAGAATGGACTGGACCTTATGGTGGTGTTCCTGCTTTTGACCAAATGAAAGTTGACGATGTAAAAGCGGCAATGATTCAAGGCATGGATTTAAACTTAAAAGAAATTGATGCCATAGCCAACAATGTTGAAGCTCCCACTTTTAAAAACACCATCGAAGAAATGGAACGTGCCGGAAAAGAACTCGACAGAGCCTTTAGTTATTACGGTATTTTAAGTAGTAATATGTCTTCACCCGAATTTAGAGCCATTCAAACTGAATTAGCTCCTTTATTTTCCGAATTCCGATCAAAAATTAATCAAAATGAGAAACTGTTTAAACGTGTAAAGACCGTTTATGATGCTTCCATAAAAAGTCCGCTTGAGGCAGATCAGCAGCGTGTTGTAGAGCTAACCTATAAAGGGTTTGAAATGAATGGTGCAGAACTTGATCCAGCAAAAAAAGAACGTTATGCTGCTATTAACAAAGAATTATCGACATTATATACAAAGTTTTCAAACAATGTTTTACACGATGAAGAAAATTATGTTACGTTTTTAACGAAAGAACAATTAGGAGGCTTACAGGAAGGTTTTATTAAATCCGCAGCAAAAATTGCGACAGACAAAGGACATGAAGGAGAATATGCAATCACCAACACACGGTCTTCAATGGATCCGTTTATAACCTATTCCACAGAAAGAGAATTACGCAAGCAAGTTTGGACAAATTATTATTCAAGAGGCGATAACGCCGATGAATTTGACAATAATAAAATTATTGCCGAAATTCTTAAACTCCGCAGAGAACGTGTAGAATTGTTAGGCTATAAAAATTATGCCGAATGGCGTTTACAAGATAGAATGGCAAAAACACCTGAAAATGCTATGGCATTAATGGAAGCTGTTTGGCCTGCCGCAATTGCCAGAGTTGCTGAAGAAGTAGCAGATATGCAGGCGGTAGCTGATGAAAATGGGGATAATATTACAATTGAACCCTGGGATTATAGATTTTATGCTGAAAAGGTTAGAAAAATTAAATACGATTTAGACTCCGATGAAGTAAAACAATATCTTCAACTGGATAAACTTACCGAAGCCATGCATTATGTAGCAGGACGATTGTTTAACTATAAATTCACTGCTGTATCAGATGGTTCAGTGCCAGTTTTTCAAGAAGATGTAAAAGTTTGGGAAGTAACAGACAAAGACACAGGTAAAAACATAGGCCTTTGGTATCTTGATCCATATGCTAGAGCGGGAAAACGATCTGGAGCCTGGGCTACAACTTATAGAAGTCATACTACTTTTGATGGAAATAAAAATGTGTTAGCCTCAAACAATTCAAACTTCGTAAAACCTGCTCCTGGTGACGCTCTATTAGTTTCTTGGGATGACGCCAACACCTTCTTCCATGAATTTGGTCACGCACTTCATTTCTTTTCTTCTAATGTAAAATACCCAACTTTAAATAGTGGTGTTAGAGATTATACCGAATTCCAATCTCAGTTATTGGAGCGTTGGTTATCTACAGATGAGGTTATAAATAACTTTTTAATCCATAATAAAACGGGGCAACCTATGCCAGCTGAATTAGTTGCAAAAATAAAAACCGCAGCTACCTTTAATCAAGGATTTTCAACAACTGAGTATTTAGCATCTGCCATTATGGATATGAAATTTCACCTCGCAGATCCAGCAGATATCGATGTAGATAAATTTGAAAAAGAAACACTTTCAGAATTAAATATGCCTAAAGAATTGCCAATGCGCCATAGATCACCACATTTTAGTCATGTTTTTTCCGGTGAAGGTTATGCAACAGCTTATTATGGTTATATGTGGGCTGATGTTTTAACGGCCGATGCTGCCGAGGCGTTCGCTGAGGCCCCAGACGGTTTTTACGATAAGGAATTAGCTAATAAACTTGTTAAATATTTATTTGCACCTAGGAACTCTATAGACCCGGCAGAAGCCTACCGATTATTTAGAGGGCGTGATGCAAAAATTGAAGCCTTAATGAGAGACAGAGGGTTTCCTGTTTCTGAAAATTAAAAATTTTATATTAAAAAGGGGTGTTGTGTAAAACGCATCCCTTTTTAATTATTCTGCAAAAAAGCCCTGCATTCCTGCAAGGCTCTACTAATTCAAATAAATATTTATATACGCTCAATATATAGAATATATACTCAAATCAGCGTCTAAAAGATAAGAGGTTTCTTTTAAAAAAAACATGACAAATGTTTGTTTCTTAATTTAAAAATGAGATTGAATTAAAATATTTTTATTAACAGTTTTTTAGATATATTTTTTTGTGATTGATATTTATCATTTCGTTTTTTTTAATTAGGTAGTTATTTTATCCAATCACATATTAATCATTATTACTTAAGTCTATCTAAATGACTCATTATAGTTTTAATAATCTCAGTATTAAAGAGAAACTTGCTTATACGGGAAACAAAGGACTGTTTTTAGATTGCGAAATCTTCAATGGTATCGTTATAAATTATTATGTAATAGATAAGCTGTTTATAGAAATTGTTTATGATACTAAATGCCAATCTATTATAGAAGTAAAAAGTTTTAAACCTATGTTAATTCAAAAAAATAAATTCTCGTTAATCGCAAGTTGATATATATCAATGTATAATCAGAATATTTTTAATTATTTTAATCGGTCTTTAAAAAAAGGGAGAACCCTTCAATTCTCCGTAGCACTTCAATACTTGGAAGGGTTTTTTCATAATTAACTCAGAAAAAGAGATGTATACTTATACATCTCTTTTTTTATAAATATTTTATTTAATTAGTTTATTCCTTTTAAGTAACCTTGCTTCTATTAACGTCAATCTATCTATTATTGAAAAACAGACTTCCAATTTAGTTTTTTTAGTTATTTTAAAACTTTCATAATATTCAAAATCTTCCAATTCTTCCTCACGCATAAAAGATTTCATTGGGGTTAATCTTGAAATCATTTTGAGTATAGAGGTTCTCAATTCTTTTATTGACTCATCATTCATTTACTCGTCTTTCTTTAGTTTTAGTTTATAAAAAAAGCCCCACATTTATGTAAGGCTTGTTTTAGGCTTTAATCGCCTTAAAAATCTATTTGAATTAGTCCCCGAAATCTACTATTAATTTTAAATAAAAAACATGACAAATGTCAGTTATTTAAAAGCTCTCATTTTATGATAAAAATTTAAAATTATAAATTGTATCTTCATTTTAATTATTTAATAAGCGAAAAAAAACTTCTTCTCTATATGAAAAAATTAATACCCTCTTTGACCCTGTTTTTTGTTTTATTTTCGGTAGTTGCTCAAGATGCAGAAACCTACTTCAAACCACTTAAATACAGAAACATAGGACCCTTTCGTGGAGGAAGATCAAATGCTGCCAGTGGCGTAGTGAATGACCCTTTTACATATTATATGGGAACAACAGGTGGAGGCTTATGGAAAACTCAAGATGCTGGGCAACGCTGGGAAAATATTTCAGATGGTTTCTTTAAAACGGGCTCTATAGGGGCTGTAGCTGTTTCAGAATCTAACCCAAATATTGTGTACTGCGGTATGGGAGAACATGCGGTTAGAGGTGTTATGACTTCCTATGGTGATGGTGTTTATAAATCGACAGATGCAGGAAAAACATGGACACATTTAGGGTTGGAGAAAACTCAACATATTTCAAGAATTGTAATACATCCAACAAATCCAGACATTGTTTATGTGGCAGCACAAGGGGCATTGTATGGCCCAACCAAAGAACGCGGTATTTATAAATCTGTCGATGGAGGTAAGACCTGGAAGCAAGTCTTGTTTATAAATGACTTAACTGGTGGCACTGAATTATCAATGGATATGAATTATCCGGAAATTATGTATGCCGCTATGTGGCATCACCAGCGTACACCATGGAAAATTATTAGCGGAGGTGAAGGCAGTGGTTTATACAAATCAACAGATGGTGGCGAAACATGGAAAACAATACATGATGGTTTGCCAAAAGAAAAAGGAAAAATAGCAGTGGCTGTTTGCCGCTCTAACTCCAGTAAAGTATATGCTTTAATTGAAAGCGATAGAAACAAGGAATTAGGCGGATTATTTATTTCTGAAGACAGTGGAAAAAACTGGACTCGTGTTAGTGACGATAACCGCTTAATACAACGAGCCTGGTATTATACCAAGGTTTTTGCAGATCCAAATGATGAAAACACTGTTTATGTTTTAAGTGCGCCAGCGTTAAGATCGATAGATGGAGGAAAAACCTGGAAAAC
>JAHEDS010000117.1 GCA_024641135.1 Flavobacteriales bacterium | reverse complement strand
CTGGAAAAAGGTTTACAGCAACGTATTAAAGCTCTTAATATGTTTATTCAGGATATTTATAATGACCAAAAAGTTATAAAAGATAAAATTATACCAAAGGAATTAATATTTTCCAGTGCTTCATATTTAAAACAATTAGAAGGTTTTAAACCTCCAAAAGACATTTGGTGCCATATTACAGGTTCAGATTTAATTAAAGGTGGTGATGGACAATATTATGTGCTTGAAGATAATTTAAGATGTCCTTCGGGTGTTTCTTATATGCTTGAAAACAGAGAAATTCTAAAAAGAACTTTCCCTGAATTATTCGAAAAGCTGGGAGTAAAGCCAGTTTATAACTACACACATATTTTAAGAGATACTTTAGAATCGCTTACAGAAGTAGATAAACCAAACATTGTTGTATTAACACCTGGTATTTATAATTCTGCCTATTTTGAACACTCCTATTTAGCACAACAAATGGGTGCCGAATTGGTTGAAGGTCGAGATTTAATTGTGAAAAGTGATGTAGTTTACATGATAACTACCAATGGTTTACAACGTGTTGATGTTATTTATCGTCGTGTGGATGATGATTTTATTGATCCATTAGTATTTAACAAGAATTCTCTTTTAGGAACTCCTGGTTTATTTAATGCTTATCTAAAAGGTAATGTGGTGTTGGTTAATGCTCCAGGTACTGGTGTTGTAGATGATAAAGCGGTTTATGCATACATTCCAAGAATTATAAAATACTATTTAGGTGAAGACATGATTTTGCCAAATGTAAAAACATACATTTGCGATGAAGAGGATGATCGTAAATATGTTATTAATAACATAAATAATTTAGTCGTAAAACAAACCGATGCTTCAGGTGGGTATGGAATGCTTATTGGCCCAAAATCGACTAAAAAAGAACAACAAGAATTTGTGGCAAAAATTTTAAATAATCCCAGAAATTACATTGCACAACCCATGATTAATCTTTCTAGAGTGCCAACATTAACAGAAGATACGATTGAAGGACGACATGTAGATTTAAGACCTTATGCACTTTATGGCGATAGTATAAAAATTATACCCGGAGCTTTAACACGTGTAGCACTAAAAAAAGGATCAATCGTTGTTAATTCTTCTCAAGGCGGAGGAAGTAAAGATACTTGGGTATTAAACAGTTAAATAAATAATTATGTTAGGTAGAGTTGCAAACACAATATATTGGATGAATAGATATCTGGAACGTGCTGAAAATTATGCGCGTTTTATGGATGTTAATTTTAATTTGTCGTTAGAATTACCTCCAAATCAAGAACAGCAATGGAAACCATTAGTAGTAATTACTGGAGATTGGGAGTTGTATCAATCACTACATTCAAAAGTAGAAAAAAGTAAGGTCATTTATTTTTTAGCTTTTGATCAAAACAATCCAAACTCTATTTATAGTTGTATTTTAAATGCAAGAGAAAACGCAAGAGCTGTAAGAACCGAAATTACAAAAGAAGTGTGGGAGCAAATTAATGCTTTATACTATTTAGTAAAAGATGGATTAGAAAAAAGTCGATATACTGATAAAAATTTAAGAAGTTTTTTTACTGAAATAAAAAACGGCTGCCAATTAGTTTATGGTATGTATGATGCCACAATTTCAAGAAATAAAGGTTGGCATTTTGGTCAATTAGGTCAGGTTTTAGAACGTGCAGATAAAACCTCAAGAGTGTTGGATGCTAAATATCATTTTTTATTAGGTTCACCAAAACAAGTAGGCTCTTCTTTAGATTTAATACAATGGACAGCACTGTTGAAATCGGTTAGTGCCTATGACATGTATCGAAAAAAATACGGAAAACTCACACCTTCAGGCATTGCAGAATTCTTGATTCTAGATACCGAATTTCCTAGGTCAATATTGGAGTGTTTAATAAGTGCTGAAAATTCTCTTATTGCTTTGTCTGGTAGTGCAGTCGGCTTTAGTAATACTGCTCAAAAAAAATTAGGTGCTTTAAAATCTCAATTAGAATATGCTGATATTAATGATGTTATAAATCAAGGAATGCATGAGTATCTGGATGATATTCAGAGGAAATTGAACGATATCTCATCAGCGATTTACAACTCATTTTTTTCTATAGAACATCAGGTGAATAATTATTAGCTTAGACCAAAACATGACCAATAGCTACTGCACGACATTTAAAATTATTCATAACACAAACTATTTATTTGATTCAGAAGTATTTCTAGAACCTCATTATTTGAGGTTTCGACCTAGGCCAACACCTTGCATTGACGTTGTGGATTTTAATATGACTATTTTACCAAAACCACAAGGTCATAAAATCATTAGAGATGAAGAACATAATGTTGTCGATTTTTGTTGGTTTGAAGGTATGACTAAAAAGTTAAGCATCAATACAGTAAGTGTTTTGAAGGTAAAACCGTATAACCCCTTTGACTTTATCCTCTATCCTGAAAATATTAATACATTACCATTTCAATATAATAAACTTCAAGAAAAACTACTATTTTCGGCATTAGAGGTACATCCAATATCACAAGAGCTTATAGATTATGGAACAAATCTTCAAAAAGGATCTGATCATAATACCATTCAATATGTAAGCCTTTTAACCAAACAACTACATGATGATTTTATAGTTGAATATAGAGAAGATGGTCCACCATTATCACCAGATAAAACGTTTAAGTTAAAAAGAGGATCTTGTAGAGACTTGTCATGGATGCAAATTCATTTGCTAAGACAACAAGGCATTGCAGCTAGGTTTGTTAGTGGTTATTATTATTTTGACATGGAAAAGCCACAATTTGAGTTGCATGCTTGGGTTCAGGTATTTTTACCAGGAACTGGTTGGTTAGGTTTAGATCCAAGTCATGGTATTTTAACAGGAAACAATCACTTTCCAATTGCTTCTAGTGCTTATTTTGAGCATACTATGCCTGTTTCTGGAGGTATTCGTGGTAGTGCGACTTCTAAATTAATCACTCAACTATTAATAGAAAAAATATAAAGAAATAGCTTTCATTTGTTAAATTTACAGTTTAATACTATTTATGAAAATATTTCAATGTGGTCATTGTAATCACTCAATATTTTTTGAAAACTATACTTGCGACAATTGTGGGCATTTATCAGGTTTTAGGGATCAAGATCGTAAGATGCTTACCTTTAATCCTATTAACGATTCCTTATTTTCTGATAGAGAAAATATCGAATATAAGTATTGCAAAAACAAAGAATATGATGTTTGTAATTGGATATTAGAGAAGAATGACCCCGAAGATTATTGTCATGCTTGTCAACTTAATAGAACGATTCCAAACCTTTCAGACTTAGAGAATTTTGAAAAATGGCGAAATCTTGAAATTGCGAAGCATCGCTTAGTATATCAACTTCAAAAAATAGGATTACAATTACCTAGTAAATTGCGTAATAATGAAGGTTTGTGTTTTGATTTTGTCGCACAGCAAAATAATTTTAATTTGATGACAGGTCATGCTAATGGTGTGATCACTATTCTTATAAAAGAAGCAGATTCAGTTCAACGAGAACAAATGCGTAAGCAATTCTTAGAACCTTATCGCACCTTGGTTGGACATCTTAGGCATGAAGTAGGGCACTATTTTTGGGATCGATTAATAAACACCAATGAGCAAATTTTATCAGAGTTTAGAGCCATTTTTGGAAATGAACAGCGTAATTATGCCGATGCCTTAGAACTTTATTATAATGAAGGTGCTCCAGAAGATTGGCAAACCTCATTTATTAGCAAGTATGCAACTTCACACCCTTGGGAAGATTGGGCAGAGACTTGGGCACATTACCTTCATATTATGGATATGGTAGAAACTGCTTATTTTTTTGGAGTTAATGTGAAACCAATAAATAAATTGAAAAAAATGAAGGCTAAGGTATCTTTTGACCCTTATGCAATTGAAAACTTTGATACCATAATCCAGACTTGTATACCTTTATCCTTTGCAGTTAATAGTATTAATAGAGCAATGGGAGTTCCAGATGTGTATCCTTTTGTAATAACTGAAGCAGTGGTCGATAAATTAAAATTTATTCATAGGTTACTTTTGCCAAAACGTAATTAAAAAACAGCATTTATAGATATTCTAATTAAACTTGTCGAAGTATAATTTCATAGAATATTATTCTGCCCAACCTGACAGAAAATAATTTAAACAAAAAACATTTCTAAAATATACTCAGTTCAGAGTATGTGGTGACGTCTTCTAAAAGTTTCATGCCTTTGTAGGAGTTTCCTTTTGGGTTTAATAGAGGACTCCAAACTGCAATCGTATAGTTATTTGGATATAAAGCTACAATACCACCACCAACACCACTTTTTCCTGGTAAACCAACTTTAAAAGCAAATTCGCCGGATTCATCATAAAATCCGCAGGTTAACATCAGTGCATTAATACGTTTACACTTACTTTTAGATATAATTTTTTTACCATCAACTAATTTTCGTCCACCATTAGCTAAAAACGTAAAAGTATATGATAGTTGCTGACAATTCATTTCCAGAGAACACATATCAAAATAAAAATCTAAGACTTCGGCTGGTTCATTTTTAATATTACCAAACGATTTTATAAAATTACATAATGCCGAATTTCTGTAACCATATGCTTTTTCAGAATCAGCAATTTTATCTGAATAGGTAAGTTCAGGTAAACCACTTAAATCTCTTACAAATTCTAAAAATTCTTCTTTTGCATTATCTAAATGTGATACTAATACGTCGCAAATCACGATAGCTCCAGAATTCACAAAAGGATTTCTAGGAATTCCATTATAGGTTTCTAATAATAATAACGAGTCAAACTTGGTTCCAGAAGGCTCAACATCAATACGTTTCCAAAGTTTTTCGCCTAAAATACTGTAAGCCATAGTTAAAGACAGTACTTTAGCTATACTTTGAATAGAAAATTTTATTAAATAATTACCAATACCAAAATTAGAACCATCCACTTTAGTCATGTGTACACCAAACATGGACGGATCAACATTTGCTAATTCTGGTATGTAAGTTGCTAATTGACCTTTGTCTTTAAGCGATTTTGCCTTGTTATAAGCGTTTTCTATAATGTTTTTATAGTTTGAGTTCATTCTAATTAGGTGTAGGAAATTACTATTTATAATAAAGGTAACTTTTATTTAAATTTCAAATAGTATTAATAAACTTCTTTTTAAATAATAAATTCATATTTAGCATCAAATGGAAACAATAGCATAAACAACATAATGAACATTTGTACAATAATGTTCCGCGTAATGTAACTTGAGCTTTGGCTTAAAGCAGGGCAGAGCGTAAAGAAATAGTCCAGTGGACTATTTTAGCGAATGAGCCAGTAGGCGCTTTGGCATACTACAGTTTCTTCAAAAAATTTAACCTAAAAGTTTCTTTTGCTAAAGTTAATGGAACACGCTTTTTACGAAACGACGATAGGAGAGAAATGGAATTTGTTTGAATGTGAAATAACTAACATTATAATTAGAAATTGATATACTTTTCTTTATAGTGATGTAAAATATAGATTTGTTATCGATATATGAAATCCCTTAAAAAATAAAGTCTTGTTATAAAGTTGTCATTAAGCCAATATGCTCTCGTGTCCTGAGTCTCTAACAAACAGGCAAGTACTTTTTGTTTTAACAGACATTTCTTTAACAAATTCAAATTTTAAGTTTTCGTCCAAGCCAAAAATATTTAAATCGGCTGGTGGAGCATTATGGATTATAGAGTTAAAATCTCCAATATAAACTTCGGTTAAGGTATCTGGCAAGCGAGCTAAATTAATTAAGGTGTTCAAAAAGTTTTTAGCATTCGTTTCTTCTTTAGAATCTTTTATCACAGTAATCAATCTAATTCTAGCTCCCCAATTCATCTTTAGCTTATATGCTACAAGTATAGAAAGGTCTAAATTTCCAATATCCCAACCCAAATTCCAATTACCTTGTCGATCACTAACCCATACATTAATTGTATTTCGTTGTCCTAATAATGCTGTAGGATGGGATAAATATAATAATACACCAATTTCTAATCTAATAGATTCTTTCATCACAGGCCTAAGTTCTTTCTCATAATCGTCATGATCTTGCATATTTAAAAACACAATATTTGGCCTAAAAAAAGCGCCTTGAAGTGCTTGACTGCCAT
>JAHEDS010000116.1:3819-6205 GCA_024641135.1 Flavobacteriales bacterium | reverse complement strand
CTTTTTATAAGTACTTCAGGCGTCCTTGGTAAATTTATTGATTTACCAACACCAGTCATTATTTGGTGCAGAAGTGCTTTAGGAGGATTGTTTCTTTATTTGTTTTGCAGATATAGAAATTTCGATATTAAAATAAGTTCAAAAAAAGATTTTTTTACTATTCTGTTAAGTGCAACGTTGTTAGGGACACACTGGATAACTTATTTCTATGCGCTAAAATTGTCAAATGTAGCATTAGGTATGCTATCCCTTTTTACTTTTCCAGTTTTTACAGCACTCTTAGAGCCTTTGTTTATAAAATCTAAACTGAACATTATACACATATTTTTAGGTATTATAGTTTTAATTGGTATTTATATACTTGCGCCTGAATTTAATTTTGAAAGCACTCAAGTAAAAGGCATTTTATTAGGACTTTTTTCAGCTCTTTGTTATGCTTTACGAAATTTAACATTGAAAAGACATATTGGAAAATACAGTGGAACTGCTCTTATGATGCACCAAATTCTTATTTTATCAGTATTATTAATTCCGTTTATGTTTACTATGGATACGAGCAATATAAGCACTCAATTTCCTTATGTGATTATGTTAGCGTTAATTACAACAGCTATTGGGCATTCCATGTTTATACACAGCTTAAGATACTTTTCGGTAAGTACTGCCAGTATTATTAATAGTTTACAACCTGTTTTAGGAATTATAATGGCCTATTTTTTCTTAAAAGAAATTCCAACTTGGAATACATTTTTTGGAGGATCATTAATCTTAGCCACTGTTATTATAGAGAGTATCAGGTCAAAAAGGGCTTAATCTTAAAAACTTTTTTTAAATATTTTACCTCTACACTTGTAGAATTAAAATATTTGTTCTATGTTTGTAGAACAAATTCTAAATATGCAGAAAAATGCAGCTATCTAAAACCGAAGAAGAATTAATGAATTATTTATGGAAACTTGAAAAAGCCTTCATGAAAGATCTTTTAGAGGCTTATCCCGAGCCAAAGCCTGCAACAACGACTGTAGCAACGTTATTAAAACGAATGACAGATAAAAAATTTATAAGTTATACTTTGTTTGGTAAGTCTCGTGAATACTATCCTTTAGTTAAAAAGAAAGATTATTTCTCGAAACAAGTAAATGGCCTAATAAAAAACTTTTTTAATGATAGTGCCTCTCAATTCGCATCGTTTTTCACAAAAGAAACCTCTCTCACTAAAGAAGAATTGGAAGAGCTAAAAGTAATTATTGATAAAGAAATTAAAAATAAATAACATGTTAATCTATATATTAAAATTTAGTGCGTGTTTAGCAATCTTTATGCTATTTTATAAATTTAGTTTAGAAAAAACTAGTGCGCATAACTTTAAAAGATTCTATTTATTAATAGTGATTTTAATTTCAATAGGCATCCCCTTTATTACATTTACAGAGTATGTTGAGATTCAAAATTCAAATCTATGGACTTCTTCAGAATTAAATGTATCCCAAAATCTAGAAATTAAAGGAAGTCAATTATTAAATGAATATTTACCTTACTTTTTATGGTTCGTTTACGCTTTAGGTGTCTTTCTATTTTCATTCAGATTCTTTAAAAATATATACCAATTATCACAAAAAATTAAAGCAAATCCTAAGTTTAAAAATCATAATTATATCAATGTTTTACTGCACGATTTAATATATCCTCATACTTTTTTTAATTATATATTTTTAAATAAAACAAAGTTCGAGCACAACCAAATTCCTCCCGAAGTGTTATTACATGAGGAAACCCATGCAAAACAAAAACATACCATAGACATTCTGTTTATCGAGATACTACAAATAGTATTTTGGTATAACCCTTTGCTATATTTTATAAAAAAAGACATTAAACTTAACCATGAATTTTTAGCAGATCGAGCTGTTATAAATACAGGTTTTAATACCAAACATTATCAGCAACTATTATTAGTATTCTCATCAAATCCAGCTGATAATCCTCTGGCAAATGCCATCAATTATTCATTAATCAAAAAACGATTTACAATTATGAAAACAAACACTTCTAAACAGAAAATTTGGGGACTTAGCATTTTGTTGCTACCACTAATCGCATTAACTCTTTATGGATTTAGTAATAAAGAAATTATTGTAAAAGAACAAACACAAATAGCCTTAAATGAATTAGAACAAAAAATTCAAAAACAAGCCTCCCCAGAGCAAGTTGCAGAATACAATAAATTAGCAAAAAAGTATAATGTGCAACCAGAAAATGAACGGATAATAAAGCTTAAAGACGTTCAAAGACTTGAATATTTGTATAATCTCATGAGTATATCTCAACAAGAAAATGCTGAACCATTTCCTAATTGTCCACCTCAACCACCTAAAGCACCAAAAGA
>JAHEDS010000116.1:0-3719 GCA_024641135.1 Flavobacteriales bacterium | reverse complement strand
CCAAAAGAACCAAAAGAACCAAAAGTTCCCAAAGCACCTAAAACCCCAAAATCATTAAAAGAAAAATAATCAGTTTAATATCCCTGCAAAAGTCTTAGAATCCAAAAATATACATGTTTATATTAGTTCTAAGCCTATAATAATTTAACCTATAAATTAATAAATCAAATTAAAGACCTTTCAAAATCAAAGCTTTGGAAAGGTCTTTTCGTATTAATATGTAACAAATCTAATACTTTAACGTTCTAATAGACATCAATCAAAATCAAACACGTTATGTTAAAGCAATTTTTTATTATCTGCTCGGGTTCCGATACCAAAATTTTAGAAAGCTGTTCTGTTGGAGAACAAAATAAATACGCAGGCATAGGTGCTACTGTTTTTTTTACCGCTTTGATGGCATTTATTGCTGCAAGCTATGCCCTTTACACTGTTTTTGATAATCTTTATACCGCTATTTTTTTCGGACTTATTTGGGGATTACTCATTTTTAATTTAGATAGATTCATAGTCTCAACTATTAAAAAAACAGGACAAGTTATTGATGAACTGATTCAAGCCTCTCCAAGAATTTTATTGGCAATAATTATAGCTGTTGTTATTTCAAAACCTCTTGAATTAAAGATTTTTGAAAAAGAAATTAATCAGGTTTTATTAGAACAAAAAAACGACTTAACACTTGCTAATAAGAATCAAATTGCCAATCAGTTCAATCCATCCATTGAAAATTTAAATAAAGAAATTACTGCTTTACAGCAACAAATTGTTTCAAAAGAGACAGAAGTGAATACCCTTTATGAAACATATATTGCTGAGGCCGAAGGGACCGCTGGAACAAAGTTATTAGGAAAAGGACCTGTTTATAAAGAAAAAAGAGAGAAGCACGATACTTTATTGGCAGAATTACAGCAATTAAAAATTGAAAATAAAGACAAAATTAATCAATTAGAAATTCAGGTTGCTACCCTTAAAGCAGATTATGAAAAAGAGGTCGTTAATACACAACCCATTATTAATAATTTTGATGGTTTAATGGCTCGTGTTAATGCCTTAGGAAAACTACCTTGGCTTCCTTCATTTTTTATATTTCTGTTATTTTTGGCAATTGAAACTTCGCCTATTTTAGCCAAATTATTATCTCCAAAAGGTTCTTATGATTATAAATTAGATGACCAGGAAACAGCTATAAAAACCAATGTACTACAAAACAATTACCAAAGAGAAGTCATGCTTAAAGCAGATTATGCTATAAATGACAAGATTTATACGGATATTGAAAACGAAGATGAATTATACAATTATAAACGTAAAAAAGCACGCGAACTTATGCAATTGCAAGCAGATGCCTTTTTTAAACATCAAAAAAATGCTTTTTAATTAAGCCGTTGTTTGATATTTAAAATGTTCATACAAATCTTTGCAGCCAAGACCAATAATTGATAATTTCTTGTTTTTTGAAATAGCTTCATTATGAAGTTCAGTCATAGCTTGAACTCCAAAACGATCCATCCACTCAACTTCTTCAATACTAACTGTAAGAGAGTTTACATGGTCAAAAATATGATAAAATTCTTGTTTAAATAAGCCTAAACTATTTCTGTCAAGAATCCCTTTCAATTTAAAAAAATTGTTGCTGTGAGTAATTTTTAGGTTCATGATAACATTAATAAAAATGATTTAACGATAAATTAGGGCTATTAATTCATTGAGAATTAAGTAAATATACAACTGCCTTTTAACTTTTCAATATTTAATCGACGAAGAGAAATGAACTTAAGTTAAAAAAAAGTTTAGTGTCAAAATAATCGATGTTTAACATTATTAAATTAAGATTTTGCTATTTTTACGCCTATAAATAGAACTAAATCAAACCAGTAATAGACATAAAAATTTATGAAAAAATATATTCTAATACTTTGCTCACTAATGACCTTACAAATTGGCGTTTCTCAAACAAACGAAACAGAAGATAAAGAAGCTATTCTTGCCGTGTTAAAAGCACAGAGATTAGCTTGGTCTGACAATAATATTGAAGAATTTATGGAAGGCTATTGGAAAAGCGATTCTCTTAAATTTTATGGTAAAAATGGTGTAACTTATGGTTGGGAAAATACACTAGAACGTTACAAGCAAGCATATCCAACAGAAGATCACACGGGAATCTTAAGCTTTAAAATAAATGATATTTCAAAAATAACAGAAGGTGCATACTATGTAATGGGCGAATTTCATTTAAAGCGCAATGCGGGTAATGCAACCGGTATTTTTATGATTATTTTTAAAAGAATCAATGGTGAATGGAAAATAATTGCTGATACTTCCAGTTAATTGCTATGAGTTATATAACTAGAAAAGCAAACCTAAAAGATTTACCAATCCTACTGGATTTTGAACAAGGCGTTATTGAAGCTGAACGCCCTTTTGATCCAACCATTAAAGAGGGTAACATTAACTATTACAATATTGCCGACTTGATAAATAATGATGACTCTGAAGTTTTTGTTGTTGAAAAAGACCAGCATATTGTTGCCTCCGGATATGTGAAAATTAAAGAAGACCGACATTATTTAAAACATGATAAAATTGGTTATCTAGGTTTTATGTTTGTTCTTAAAGAATATCGTGGATTGGAGTTAAACAAATTGATTATCCATGAACTTTTAAATTGGTGTAAGGAACGAAACATTTTTGAAATTAGGTTAGATGTTTATAATGACAACTTACCAGCTATTAAAGCCTATGAAAAAATTGGGTTTAATAAACATATGATTAATATGAGGCTAAATATTAAAGATTCTGTATAGACCACTAAAATGAGCACTAAAATTATAAATTGGGGAATTATTGGTGTCGGGGATGTTTGCGAAAAAAAAAGTGGCCCAGCTTACCAAAAAACTAATGGTTTTAATTTGAAAGCCGTGATGCGACGTGATTTTGAAAAAGCTAAAGATTTTGCAACCAGACATGGTATTGAACATTATTATAGTAATGCAGATGAGTTAATTAATTCACCAGAAATTGATGCTATTTACATCGCCACACCACCAGACACGCATTTACAATATGCTTTGAAGGTTGCACATGCAGGTAAAATTTGCTGTGTTGAAAAACCAATGGCTGTGACTTATGAGGAATGCCAGACTATGTTTTCTGCTTTTGAAAAAAGAAATCTTCCTCTTTTTGTGGCCTATTACCGAAGAAGTCTTCCAAGGTTTAAACAGATAAAAACATGGATTAAAGAAAATAAAATTGGTGACGTTAGACATATTCATTGGACATTAAAAAAACAAGCTAATCACATTGATTTATCGAAAACCTATAACTGGAGAACGGATAAACACATCGCCCTAGGTGGATATTTTGATGATTTAGCCTCTCATGGTTTAGATTTCTTTCATTACATTTTAGGAACTTTTGAATCCGTTTCCGGACAAAGTACCAGCCAGCAAGAGTTGTATTCTGCTAAAGATGCCATCTCAGCATCTTGGATACATAAAAATGGTGTTACTGGGTCTGCTTTTTGGAATTTTGGATCCTGGGAAAGAGAAGACTTAGTTGAAATTACTGGTAGCCAAGGTTCTATAAAATTTTCTGTATTTGATGACAATCCCATCGAGCTAATAAATTCTAAAGAAACTATAAGCTTAACTATTGAGCATCCAGAAAACATACAATTCTATCACGTTCAGGATATGAAAAAGGAATTGGATGGGTTTGAA
>JAHEDS010000115.1 GCA_024641135.1 Flavobacteriales bacterium | reverse complement strand
AGTAGAAACCTTGAATTTCTTCTGAAAACTTTTTATTTGATTTGGTTTAATATTATGAGGAGCTATAATATATTTTATGTCTTTTGAAGAATTCTCATTTACGTAATTTATAAATAAAGTTTCATCTTCGGGCCAGGAGCTGCCTGCAACAATACATAATTTATTTTGTATAAATTCTTCAATAAAATCAAGGCTGTTATTTTGATTTAATTGATCTGAAACCCTGTCAAATCTCGTATCGCCAGATACTGTTACATTCTTGTAATTTATAGATTGAAGCAGCGCTTTGGAAGTTTCATTTTGTGTAAAAACATGTTCAAAAGAAAAGAGAGCTTTTCTTAGCTTAGAACCATAAAATTTAAAATAAGGTTGGTCTTTTCTGAATAAAGCCGAAATCAATATAGCACGGGAATTTCTGAGATTTAATTCTTGTAAAAAATTAGGCCAGATGTCATATTTTACAAAAACAGTTAGTGCTGGATTAACTAGATTTAAAAAGCGATGCGCATTTTTTTTGGTGTCTATGGGTAAATAAACAACTACATCTGCTATTGGTGAGTTTTTTCTAATGTCATATCCAGATGGAGAAAAAAAAGTCAAAACAATTTTATGGTCAGAATAATGTGTTCTTAAGGCTTTAAAAACCGGAAGTCCTTGCTCGTATTCTCCCAGGGAAGCACAATGAAACCACAAGTTTTTATCGTTTTTAACTAGGTATTGCTCCAATATCTTAAACGATTCCTTTCTGCCATTTACGCCTTTTTTAATTTTTCCATTAAAAACAGCAATGACCTGCAATGCAAATTGTGTAATATGTATGCCTATGTTATAAATAAAATTCAAATAAATGGTTTGTAACAAAAATACATTTCTTTAAAACAAAAACATGGTTAACGTATCTATATTTTGTAATTTCGTAACTTATTAATTCAGCCTTAAGAAGCCTTAAATTATAGATTTTATTATAGATGATTCTTGGGGAATTGTAATTTTTTTAAAATGAATAAAATTCAAATGGTTGATCTAAAAGGTCAATACGATAAAATCAAAGACGAAGTCAATGCGTCTATTCAAGAAGTTTTAGAAACCACAGCGTTTATTAACGGTCCAAGAGTACATCAGTTTCAAAAAAACTTAGAAGAATATCTTGGCGTTAAACATGTTATTCCATGTGCAAATGGTACCGATGCATTGCAAATAGCAATGATGAGTTTGGGTTTAAAGCCTGGCGATGAAGTAATTACTGCCGATTTTACATTTGCAGCAACGGTTGAAGTTATAGCACTTCTGCACTTAACACCTGTTTTAGTAGATGTTAATTCAGACGATTTTAATATTAATATAGAGGCAATTAAAAAGGCTATCACTCCTAAAACCAAAGCAATTGTTCCGGTTCACTTATTTGGTAAATGTGCTAACATGGAAGCGATAATGCAAATAGCTAAAGAACATAATTTGTACGTTATTGAAGATAATGCGCAGGCTATTGGTGCTAACTATACTTTTAAAAATGGAAAAAAAGCAAAAGCAGGAACTATTGGACATGTAGCATCCACATCTTTTTTCCCATCTAAAAACTTAGGATGCTATGGTGATGGCGGCGCAATATTTACAAATGATGATGATTTGGCACATACTATTAGAGGGATAGTAAATCACGGAATGTATGTACGTTACCATCATGATGTAGTTGGTGTAAATTCACGTTTAGATAGTCTACAAGCCGTAGTTTTAGATGCTAAATTGCCTAATCTTGATGCCTATAATAAAGCTAGACAAAATGCAGCTAAAAAATATAATGAGGCATTTAAAAACGAAAAAAATATAATTACTCCAATAGGAAACTCTGCTTGTGAAGGAATTTGTGATACTTGTGATTGTCATGTTTTTCATCAATATACATTAAGAGTAAAAGGCGTTGACCGGGATGCTTTAGCAGCGTATTTAAATGAACAAGGGATTCCTTGTGGTGTTTATTACCCAATACCTTTACATAAACAAAAGGCTTATTTAGATTCAAGATATAATGAGGCAGATTTTGGTGTTACGAATCAATTGGTAAAAGATGTCATCTCGTTACCAATGCATACAGAATTAGATGATGAACAAATTGCTTATATAACGTCAAAAGTAAAAGCTTTTATCAATGAATAAAATATTAGTTACTGGTGGATTAGGTTTTATTGGGTCGCATACAGTTGTTGAGTTACAAAATGAAGGATTTGAAGTTGTTATTATAGACGATTTATCAAATTCTTCAATTCAGGTTTTAGATGGAATAACTTCAATTACAGGAAAAAAACCAATTTTTGAAAAGCTGGATTTGAAAGAAAAATCTAAAGTAGAAGCGTTTTTTAAAAAATACAGTGATATAAAAGGGGTGATACATTTTGCTGCCAGTAAGGCGGTAGGTGAAAGTGTTCAGGAGCCCTTGTTGTATTATGAAAATAATATTAGTACGCTGGTTTATCTTTTAAAGGAGTTAAAAAATATGCAGGAAGCAAGTTTTATTTTTAGCTCTTCTTGCACCGTTTACGGACAGGCTGATGAATTACCTATTACCGAAAATGCGCCAGTAAAAATGGCAGAATCACCATATGGTAATACCAAGCAAATAGGAGAAGAAATTATTAGTGACACTTGCAAAGTGTTGCCAAATCTTAAGGCCATTGCACTTCGTTATTTTAACCCTGTTGGATCACATGAATCTGCTAATATAGGAGAATTACCAATTGGAGTGCCTCAAAATTTAGTGCCTTTTATTACGCAAACAGCTATTGGTATTAGAGAACAGCTTTCTGTGTTTGGAGATGATTATCCAACACCCGATGGCACATGTATTCGTGATTATATTCATGTTGTAGATTTGGCAAAGGCTCATGTTATTGCTTTAAAACGTCTTTTAGAAAATAAAAATAAATCTAATTTTGAAACCTTTAATTTAGGTACAGGAACAGGTAGTTCTGTGTTGGAGGTTATAAAATCATTTGAACATGTTTCAGGCAAAAAACTTAATTATAAGATTGTTGGAAGACGTGAAGGAGATGTAATTTCTGCGTATGCCGATACGTCTAAAGCTAATATTGATTTGGGCTGGAAAGCAGCTTTATCACTGGATGATGCTATGCGTTCTGCATGGAAATGGGAGCAAAAAGTTAGAAAAAATTAATTTTAATAATAGTAATTATAGATAGCCACATTAACAATGTGGCTTTTTTATTTTACATAAGACATAAAAATAATCATTAAGGGAATTTCTAATTTAATTGTATATTTAAAACCGACTAAATTTATTTTTATGAAAAAGCTACTTTATATTCTTGTTGTTTTAATTGGTTCTAGTGCAATATCTCAAAGCTTATATCTCCATTGTGGTAAATTAATTGACACAGAAAAAGGGAATGTTTATACTAATCAAACAATAATTATTACTGGTAATAAGATTCAATCTATTGAAAATGGATTTGTTACACCAAAAAATCAAGATGATAAAATAATTGACTTAAAAGATAAGACGGTATTACCGGGGCTAATGGATATGCACGTACATATGGAAATGGAAACCAACCCAAAAGCCTATTTGGAAGAATATACGCTTGATGATGCTGATATAGCTTTTAATTCTTTAGGATATGCGAAAAGGACGCTGATGGCGGGTTTTACTACTGTGAGAGATTTAGGAGGAACTGGCGTCAATGTATCTTTACGTGATGCTATCAATCAAGGAAAAGTGGTTGGACCTAGAATTTTTACAGCAGAAAAAGCCTTGGGAACTACAGGTGGTCATGCAGATCCAACTAACGGAAGTAAAAAAGAATTAATGGGAGATCCGGGTCCAAAAGAAGGTGTTGTTAATAGTGTTGAAGATGCTAAAAAAGCAGTAAGACAACGTTATAAAAATGGGGCAGATTTAATTAAAATTACTGCAACAGGAGGGGTGTTAAGTGTTGCTAAAAGTGGGCAGAATCCACAATTTTCTTTGGAAGAAATTAAAGCAATTTGTGCTACAGCTAAAGATTATGGATACCATGTGGCTGCGCATGCTCATGGAGATGAAGGGATGCAACGAGCTATTTTAGGTGGTGTTAAAACTATTGAACACGGCACGCTAATGAGTGATGAAACAATGGAGCTCATGAAACAATATGATGCTTATTTAGTTCCGACTATAACTGCTGGTAAAATGGTTGCAGAGAATGCTAAAATAGAGGGGTATTATCCAGCAATCATTGTTCCTAAAGCATTGGAAATTGGCCCGAAAATTCAAAACACTTTTGGTAGAGCTTACAAAAAAGGGGTCGGTATTGTTTTTGGCACTGATGCCGGTGTATTTAAACATGGAGATAATGGTAAGGAATTTGGATTTATGGTTGAAGCAGGAATGCCAGCCATGGAAGCGATACAATCGGCTACCATAACAAGTGCGAATATTTTAGGAATATCTAAAGAGTTGGGTACAATTAAAGCTGGTTATATAGCTGATATTATTGCTGTAAATGAGAATCCTTCAGAAAATATTAAAACTCTTGAAAATGTTGTATTTGTAATGAAAGAAGGTGTTATTTATAAACAGTAAATAAGTATTAATTAATTGGTTCCTTTTTCTTTTTAAAACTTACTAATAAAAGTAGAACCATACCTGTTGTTACAGATAAATCGGCCATATTAAAGATGCCTGTTCTAAAAACGCCTCCTAAATTAATATGGAAAAAATCGGTCACCGAGCCGTAAGCAATACGATCAAAAACATTGGCAATACCACCTCCAATAATACTTGCAAAAGCAAATATTGAAAGTTTATCTAAGGTATGATCTTTAAATATATGGTACGTTACAAAACCTAAAACCACAATTGGAAAGATTAGGAGTAATACAAGTTTTAGTAAAGGACTTAAATCGCTTCCCATTCCTAAAAAAGCACCCACATTTTCAACATTATGTAATGTAAAGTATTGGCCAATAATTTCTGATTTTTGAGAAGGTATTACATAAGTACGTACCAAAATCTTTGATATTTGGTCTACAGCAATTGTTAATATAATTGTAAGAATAATAAAAAGTGAACGTCGGGACAATTTCATTGAATAAATTAATTAGAAGCCGAAGCTGTTTGCGCTTCTTTGTTTATTTTTTTAACCAATCCTTGTAAAACATTTCCGGGTCCTACTTCTGTAAATAAGGTGGCACCATCAGCTATCATTTGCTGTACAGATTGTGTCCAGCGCACTGGAGCAGTTAATTGAGATATCAAATTTAACTTAATGGAAGCCTCGTCTTTCACAGCATTAGCTGTTACATTTTGATAAATGGGGCAGTTTGGTTTGCTAAACGTCGTATTTTCAATAGCAGCTGCTAAAACTTCTCTTGCTGGTTCCATTAAAGGTGAATGAAAAGCTCCTCCTACAGGTAATACTAATGCACGTCTTGCACCTTCAGCCTTTAAGGTTTCACAGGCTCTATTCACCGCTTCCAAATCGCCAGAGATTACCAATTGGCCAGGACAATTATAGTTTGCGGCAACCACAATACCTTCGGTTGATGCACATATTTTTTCAACTACAGCATCATCTAATCCTAAAACAGCTGCCATGGTACTTGGTTGTATTTCACAGGCTTTTTGCATGGCTAAAGCACGTTGAGAAACTAATTTTAAACCATCTTCAAAGTTTAATGAGCCATTAGCAACCAATGCTGAAAATTCTCCAAGTGAATGTCCGGCAACCATATCTGGTTTAAAACTCTTACCTAAAGTTTTAGCAAGAATCACAGAATGTAAAAATATGGCTGGTTGTGTTACTTTAGTCTCCTTTAGGTCTTCCGCAGAACCTTCAAACATTGTATTTGTAATTTTAAACCCTAAAATTTCATTAGCTTGTTCAAATAATTCTTTTGCTAAGGGCGAGTTTTCATAAAGATTTAAACCCATTCCTGTAAATTGTGCACCCTGACCTGGAAATATATATGCGTTCATTTTAATTGAATTTAGTGAGGCAAAAATAGGAATTAAATTTATAATTAAGATTAAAGATGATTATTGTAATTATAATCCATTAATGGCTGCTTCTGCACATCGCTCTCCATCCATAGCGGCTGAAACAATACCACCGGCATATCCACCACCTTCACCACATGGAAACAATCCGGAAACTTCAGGATGCTCTAATTTTTCATTTCTTGGAATACAAACAGGAGAAGAGGTTCTTGATTCAACACC
>JAHEDS010000044.1:19367-23014 GCA_024641135.1 Flavobacteriales bacterium | reverse complement strand
TTACTTATAAGCTTTCAGGAAAGCATTTATTTGATTTTAATGCAGGCTATTTATCAAAAGCTCCTGACTTAAGAAACACCTATTCAAACTCAAGAGAAAATCATAATATAGTGAGTGGTATTACAGAAGAAAAGATGAGTACTGTAGATGCCAGTTATATTTTCCGTTCTCCAATAGTCAAAGCGAAACTAACAGGATATTATTCAAAAATTCAAGATGCCAGTGAAATTTCATTTTACTATGCCGATGGTGTAGGAGGTGATAATACAGCATTTGTTCAAGAAATTTTACAAGGTATAGATAAAAAGCAAATTGGCGCAGAATTTGGTATTGAAGCAAAAGTAACACCTACTATTACACTTAAAGGTGCAGCAGGTGTGGGACAATTTACTTATGATAATAACCCTGATTTATATTTAACGGCTTCAGATTTTGAAACCGGGCGTGTAGATTTTGGAGAATCGACATTAAAAAATTATAGAATTGCTGGTGGTCCGCAAAAAGCATACTCCATAGGTTTTGAATACCGCGACCCAGATTATTGGTGGTTTGGAGCAACGGCTAACTTTTTTGATGACACCTACATTGATGTCAGTCCTTTAACAAGAACTAAAAATTTCTATCTGGATTCTGATGGATTACCTTTTAATGATTATGACCCTGAGTTGGCAAGAGAATTATTAAAACAGGAAAAATTTAACAATTATATGAGTGTCAATCTTATAGGAGGAAAATCATGGCGAATAGATGACTACTATATTGGCTTTTTTGCAAGTATAAATAACCTTTTAGACGAAGAGTACAAAACAGGTGGTTTTGAACAAGGAAGAAATGCCAACTACAGACAATTAAGAGACGACCAAAGTAATGAAACCCCCGTATTTGGCTCAAAATATTGGTATGGTAGAGGAACTACTTATTTTATGAATGTTTACTTTAGATTTTAAAAAAAAATGAAAAATATAATATCACAACTTATGAAAACAATGAAATTTTTACCATTAACACTTTTATTTATAGCCACATTTGCTGTAATATCTTGTGTGCAAGATGATGACTATGATATTCCAAGTGTTGAGGTTATAGAACCAAACATAGAAGCCAATACAACTATAAGTATTGTAAAATCAATGTATTCAAATAGTTTGGTCGATTTTACTGCGGCTAACAATGGAGGAGAATTAATTATGGAAGGATATGTCGTGTCGAACGATGAAGCAGGTAACTTTTATAAAGTTTTAATACTTCAAGATGCCCCTGAAAACCCGACAGCTGCAGTTCAGTTGGATGTTGATGTTACTTCTTTATATTCACAATACAAACCAGGAAGAAAAGTATATGTAAAACTTAATGGACTTGGTATGGATAATTTAAATGGAGTACTTCATATTGGTGCAATTCAAGGAACCTCTGTTGGTAGAATTTCTGCAACTAATTACAAAGATTATATTATACGATCTGGAGAAGTGGCAACAATGGTACCTAAGGTAATTACTCCAGCTGATTATAGTGACAACTATATCAATATGCTGGTTCAAATTGATAATATGCAATTAAGTTTACCAGAACTTGGACTGCCATTCGGAAATGCGTCTGACACCTATACAGTGAACAGAAACTTAAAAAATTGTGACGACGAGTCAAGTACTATTATAAGAAACAGTGGTTTTTCTGCTTTTAAAAACGAATTATTTCCAACAGGAAGCGGATCTATTGTGGCTATTTTTAGTAAATATAATTCAGATTACCAGTTGTTTGTTAGAGACACAAATGACATAGATTTTAATGGAGAGCGTTGCGACCCTCCTTTATTAGAATGTACAGGGACATCTGGCGGGAACCTAGTTGTCTTTGACGAAAATTTTGAAGGTACCACTGAGGCTACATTAACTGCTGAAGGTTGGATCAATATTAATGCAAATGGCGGTACTTATAAATATTCTTTAAGAAGTTTTAGTGGAAACAGCTATATGCAAGCAACTGCATATAATTCAAATGAAAACCCTTATGAAGTTTGGTTAATCACACCTGCTATTAATTTGGATGCATCAACTTCAGAGCAATTAACTTTTAAAACAAATGTAGGTTATTATAATGGCGATGCATTAAGTGTCTATGTTTCTACTGACTTTACAGGAGATGCGGCTGATATTTCTGATGCTACCTGGTTGGCAGTAGATGCAACTTTACCACAAGGACCAACGTCTGGATATGGAACGACCTTTACTAATTCGGGAGCTATTAATGTCTCTTGTTTAGATGGAAACATGTATGTTGCATTTAAATATTTAGGCTCAAATACGGGCATTACTTCAACATTTCAAGTAGATGATGTAAAAGTTACAGGGAATTAGTAAGATTCTAATTTAAATAAAAAAAGACCTCTATTTAGAGGTCTTTTTTTATTAATAATTCTTTTGAAGAATGGCATACACAGGGAAATGATCACTGTAGCCTCCTTGATATTTTTTGCCTATATAAGTTCTGTATGGCTTCCCTTTATATTTCCCATTAAATAGTTTTAAGAAATCATCATCAAATATGTTTGCCATAGAAAAGCTAAAAGTGTGTGGATAAGTGGCTAAGAAATTTTTTGTAAACATGATTTGATCAAATAAATTCCATTTAAAATTATGTGATGTGGAACCTCTCGAATATGAAAGTAAACTTTCCATTGGATTGAATAAATCCTGATTTTGAACTAACTGTTGAATACTTTTATTTGTTGGGTCATCATTAAAATCCCCTATTACAATTATTTTTGGATTGTCATTTGTGGTTTTAATAGAAAAAATAATTTCTTCTACTTTATTCGAAGCAGCTAATCGCTTTTGTTCCGTTTCATTTTCTCCTTCTCTTCGAGAGGACCAGTGATTTACAATAACATGAATTTCTTCTTCTTCCAATAAGCCAGTTACTAAAAGTATATCGCGAGTATAATCTGGAGACCCTTCTTCATTTATTAAAGGAACAGAAAATGTCTCGCTATTGGTTACTGTAAAACAAGTGGGGTCATATAATAAAGCAACATCAATTCCTCGCTCGTCTAAAGAGTCATAATGAACAAAGTTATAGTGGTAGTCGCATAAATGTTTTGAGTCAATAAGGTCTTTTAAAACGATGTCATTTTCAACTTCAGCAAGCCCTATAATAGCGGGATGCCGGTCTGTTTCTTTAAATCCAATGTTCGAAATAGCAAAGCCTAATTTTCTTAACTTATTAGCGTACCGTTTAGTTGTCCATTTTTTTGCATTGGTTGGTAAAAAATCATCATCATTCGTTTTTAAGTCATTTGCAATGTCAAAAAGATTCTCAAGATTGTAAAATGCAATGGTATGTTTAAGATGTTTGGATGTAGTTTCTTCAATAAAATCAATCATAAATTTGAAAAATATCGCTAAAAATATAAAAATTAAAATGGTTGCAATTATGTAACTTTGTACAATATTTAAATTTATGCTAGAATCAAAAAATATATCCTTAGAAAAGGCTGTATTGATAGGAATTGTCACGAAAGATCAGGACGAAGTTAAATCTAAAGAATATTTAGATGAACTTGAGTTTTTAACATTTACAGCAGGAGGAGAGGTTGTTAAGCGCTTTACTCAAAAATTGGAAACCCCCAATCCTAAAACCTTTATTGGAAC
>JAHEDS010000044.1:16334-19267 GCA_024641135.1 Flavobacteriales bacterium | reverse complement strand
TTAGACACAACAGTAAGAAAAGTGGTAATTAAAAATCTACCATTTTTGCTTTCGGATACTGTAGGTTTTATTAGGAAACTGCCAACTCAATTAGTAGAAAGTTTTAAAAGTACGTTAGATGAAGTAAGAGAAGCTGATTTGCTGTTACATATTGTAGATATTTCACATCCAAATTTTGAAGAGCATATTGATTCCGTTCATAAGATATTGGGAGAAATTAAAAGTGCAGACAAGCCAACTATTATGGTTTTTAACAAAATAGATGCCTATAAACCAGAACCATTTAGTGATGATGATTTAGAAACTGAACGCACAAAAATTCACTATTCTCTGGATGAATGGAAGAAGACCTGGATGAGTAAAGTGGGTAATAATGCGCTGTTTATTTCGGCATTGAATAAGGAAAACTTAGAAGATTTTAAAAAGCGGGTTTATGAAGAAGTAAGAGAAATTCATATTACACGTTTTCCATATAATCATTTTCTGTATCCTGATTATGATGAAAATCAAGCATAAAAAAAGAGCTTCATTTATGAAGCTCTTTTTTTATTCAAGTTGTAATTAAAACTTATAACTCAACCCAATAGTGTAATATGTTTGTAAATCATTATTAACATTATCAAACGTGGCATTGGTATCACCAAGCGTATTAATGGCGTAGTTTAAAGCTTCTTGTTTATTGTTTCTTAATCCAAAGTCAAACCCGACTCCAATCATTTTCCATAGGGTATACCCAAAGGAGTTAGTCCACGTCCAGTTTGAATAGTTCGAGCTTTTATAACTTTGAAACATAGAAAGGTTGGATTTTAAATTAATGGCGCCAATTTCTTTGGTATAATCTGCAACTATTTTTGCTCCTAATGAGGATTCAAAAACAGTATCCCCCGAGCTAAACACAAAGTTATAGTTAAGCGGATGCATTACAATAATTAAGTTTTCAAAAGGAGTCCAGGTCGCTCCAACCCCTAAATCTAAATAACCAGGGTCATTAAAATTATCTAAAAGAGTGGTTCTATATTCCAATAATCCAGAAGCCGCTAAGTTTTTGGTAATTTTTCTGCCATAAAGTGAAGATATATTGAATACATCTGTAGTAGGGTTAAAACTGGTGTCATCCGCAGGATTGTCTTTGTCATCCAATTTTACCCAATTTAAATTGGTTGTCAATGAGTTTCTCCAAAAGAATTTTTCTTGGATTAAATTCGCATGACCATTTAATGTGAAACCTATATTACCTGAGGAGTTGTTAGGCTTCCCTTGAGAATACCAATTACTAAAGTTTGACAGACTTCCACCTATGGTTCCAAAAGCGCCAACTCTCCACCCAGGAAGAGCGTTAATTTGCTTTTGAAGATTTTCTGCTTCCTTCTTATACTTGTCTGCTTCAGCTTGTTTTTCAGCTTTTTGGGTTTGTAGTTCTTCTTTAGTTTGAGCAGTTACTCCTACTATACCTAAAAGGAAAACGGCTAAAAAAAATAGTTTTCTATTCATTTTTTTAAAGTTTAATAGTTAAATATATAAAATAACTCGGGGTTTCTATTTATTCTTGAACAATGGCACAGATGAACAGGCTTCCCCATACATAATAGATTTTACCAGTGGTTTGAGTTTATGAGCCAGCATAATATAGGCGTTTTGTGGCACCGGTTTTTTTGAACAACCTTTTATTATGATGGATTTATTTTTAAATTCAGAAACATCCAAATTGTTTAATACATCTTGATAAATAGTGGTTTCAAGTAATTCTAGATTACCTATAACCGTTTTTTTTGCATAGGATTCTAAGCTAATACTTAAAAGAAGAAATGCCCAAGCAGGAATAATGGCATCACTACTGCAAGTTAAAGCAACATACTTATCTTGAAATTGCGACCAGTCATAGTTTTTTACCTGTTCTCTAAAATCTTTTTCACGCAATACAAGCCCTTCAAATAGCCAGTCTTTAACATCAAATAATATACGTTGGCCTTGAGGATAATAATCTTCAAGATTGATGGTTACTAATTTGCTATTAGCTACGCGATTAATGATTTCTTCTGTCATCCTATCAAAAAAACAATTTACAGCATTCCAAGTTCCAACTTAGCTTCTTCACTCATTAGGTCATGCGTCCAAGGCGGATCAAAAGTGATTTCAACTTCTGCACTTTTTACGGCATTTAACGATTTAATTTTTTCTTCTACCTCTAATGGTAAGGTTTCAGCAACGGGACAATTAGGCGTTGTTAAAGTCATTAAAATTTTCACATCATAATCTTCATTGACAAATACATCGTAAATTAACCCTAATTCATAAATGTCTACAGGAATTTCAGGATCGTAAATTGTTTTTAAAACCCCTACAATTTTTTCTCCTAATTCTGTTGTATTTATTTTTATATCGCTCATATTTAATTTAATTGTGTTTGATATGCTATTGCATACATCTTTAATTGTTTTATCATACTTACCAAGCCATTGGCTCTAGTGGGAGATAAATGTTCTTTTAATCCAATTTTTTCAATAAAGTCTGTGGAAGCTTCTATGATGTCTTTGGGTTTTTGATTTGAAAATACTCTAATTAAAATAGCTATAATGCCTTTGGTAATAATGGCATCACTATCGGCTGTAAAATAGAGTTTTTCGTCTTTTAATTCGGCATGAACCCAGACTTTACTTTGGCAACCTTTTATAATATTACTATCCGTTTTGTATTGATCTTCTATTAAAGGCAGGTCTTTACCTAGATCAATCATATATTGATAACGTTCTTCCCAGTCTTCAAACATTGAAAACTCATCAATAATTTCGTTTTGTATATCGTTAATAGTCACAGCTTTTATTTTATACAAAAATACAATAAGAATTGTTGCTATTCAATGTTTTCTGAAATTGATAAGATTTCCTTAACAATAGTTTCAATTTCTTGAGGTGGATTACCATGATCGAAACTTG
>JAHEDS010000044.1:0-16234 GCA_024641135.1 Flavobacteriales bacterium | reverse complement strand
TCTCTAGAACCTCCGGCAGCAAAAATAGCTCTCATTCTGTTACGTTGTCCATCTGTGAACATGTACATACAGGAATCATAAGTATAATCCATATAATTCATAGTCATATCTGTTGAACTACAGTTAACTATTGGATAGTCAGGGCATCCGTAATTTGGCGCATCTGAAGAGGGAGTATCTTCAACAAAATCATCCTGACGACATCTTCCGTCTCCCCAAATATGTCTTAAGTTCAAATAATGACCCACTTCATGACTTGCTGTTCTTCCTTGGTTATAATTGGTTGCAGAACCACCAGGTAAACTTTCGTGAAGTATTACAACACCATCAGTGCTTGGGTTACCACCTGGAAATTGCGCATATCCTAAAAGACCGCCACCTAAATTACAAACCCAAACATTAAGCTGAGTTGAAGGGGAGACTGGTGGATAGGCATTTTTTACAGCGTCATTACTTCCCCAAGAAGAGGTGTTATTATTGTGTCTTATAATTCCAGCTAGTGTAAAACTAATGCCCGTATTAGTAGCATCATTTAAAAAATTAGTTGCGCCAGGCGGCAATGAGTTAGTATTGGTTTTACTAAAATCATCATTAAGAACTCTTAATTGTGATTGAATTTGTGCATCGCTTACATCATTAGCATTTGGTAATACAATATGAAAATAAACAGGTATGACTATATTTAAATTATCTTGTATTGGTAAAACATCAATATCAGTTTCACCACTACCTCCAGAACCTCCGCCTGGTTTTCCTTTGCTTGAACTATTTCCTTTTGCAGCTAAATATTGTCTGGTTTTGTATTCTATATCAAACATTTTTTTCTCTAATCCTGGATTTTCAGCCAATAATCTGTTTAAATTAGACATGGTTCCGCAAGTTTTATTGATGTCCTTTCCTGAATTTTGCTTATTAGCTAAGTCATCAGCCGAATCTGTATAAACATAAAAATCACTCATATCAATTTCTTGATCTAAAGTAACTTCTTTTGAATCACTGTTACATGCTGAAAATAATAAGGCTAAAGAAGCCAAGCCAAAAAATAATTTTTTCATAATAGTTGTTAATTAAGGATTAGTTTTGATGAAAATATATTTTTTTTCATAATATATTAACATTTGTTAATGCATTTTGTTAAATATTCGACAAAATGCACAATAATGTTTATTAACAACAAATTAAAATAAAAAAGATACTTAGAATTGGTTACGTGAAGTTTAAGAAAGCATCATTTTCGCTTTCTTAATTGCATTAACTAGGCTATCAATTTCTGATTTAGTATTATAAAAAGCAAAAGAAGCTCTTATAGTACCCGGAATTTTAAAATAATCCATAATAGGTTGTGCACAATGATGGCCAGTTCTTACAGCGATTCCCATTTTATCAAGAATAGTTCCTACATCATATGGATGGATGCCTTCCAGATTAAATGAAATAACAGATGTTTTGTTTTTTGAAGTCCCGTAAATTTTTAACCCTTCTATTTCATGAAGTTTTAGTGTAGCATACTCTAAAAGATCCTGTTCGTAATGAGCTATAACATCAAACCCAATAGTATTCATATAGTCTATAGCGGCTCCAAAGGCAATACCACCACAAATATTTGGTGTTCCTGCTTCAAATTTATGAGGCAGCTCGGCATAGGTTGTTTTTTGAAAGGTAACTTCAGCAATCATTTCGCCTCCTCCTTGATAAGGAGGTAGTTTGTTAAGCCAGGCTTCTTTTCCGTATAACATACCTACACCCGTTGGCCCGCACATTTTATGTGCAGAAGCTACATAAAAATCAACATCTAAGGCCTGAACGTCTGGTTTTAAATGAGGGCATGCCTGTGCTCCATCTATTAATACAGCAGCATCTACCTGATGTGCTTTGTCAATAATATATTTTATGGGATTAATTGTCCCCAAAGCATTGGAAATATGATTTACAAAAACCAGTTTGGTTTGTTTTGAAAGTAATTTGTCATATTCAGACATTATTAAATCACCATCCTGATTCATTGGAATCACCTTTAAAATAGCTCCGGTTCGTTCACATAGCATTTGCCATGGCACTATATTACTATGATGTTCTAAGGCTGAGACTATAATTTCATCTCCTTTTTTTAATAAAGATGAAAACCCACTGGCAACTAAATTAATGCTATGAGTGGTGCCTGAAGTAAATATTATTTCATGCGCAAATTGTGCGTTAAAATGCTTTTGAATTTTGTGCCTTGCTAGTTCGTACTTATCGGTAGCTTCCTGACTTAAGCTATGTACGCCACGATGGATATTGGAGTTGTAGTTTGAATAATAATCCACTATCGCATCAATAACCTGTTGTGGTTTTTGTGAGGTTGCAGCATTATCAAAATACACTAAAGGTTTTCCGTTTACTTTGCGAGTAAGAATTGGAAAGTCTTTTCTAATAGTTTCTACGTTGAACATAGTTTTTATAATAGCCCCGATAAAAGCGGCATCCTTTTATTTTTTACAACTTTTGGATAAAATAAAAGATATAGCGGATAGCGGGAAACAGCTTTAAATAATATTATAAATCGAACCCAATATCGACACCTAATTTATTTGCAATAATTTTATTTATACGGTTTTTAATTTCAGGAATTTGAACCGAATTTAATACGTTGTTGCTAAAAGCATACATAAGCAACGCTTTAGCTTCTTTCTCAGGAATTCCTCTAGAGCGTAAGTAAAACAAGGCGCTTTCATCTAATTGCCCAATGGTGCAGCCGTGAGAACATTTAACATCATCAGCAAAAATTTCCAGCTGAGGTTTGGTGTTTATCGTTGCTTTATCACTAATTAAAATGTTTTTATTAGATTGAAAAGCATTGGTTTTTTGTGCTTTTTTATCAACTAAAATCTGGCCGTTAAAAACCCCTGTAGAATTTTCTCCATACACACCCTTGTAATCTTGATGGCTTTCGCAGTTAGGCTCTGTATGGTGGACTAAGGTATTATGGTCTACATGTTGTTTGTCGCCAATAATAGTAATGCCTTTAAGTGTTGAATTAATGCGCTCGCCTTGCTGATAGAAATTAAGGTTATTACGAGTTAATTTACCTCCAAAAGCAAATGTATGCACTGAGCAGATACTGCCTTGTTTTTGATTGATGTATGAGTTATCAATTAAGGAAGCGTTTGTATTATCATTTTGGATTTTATAATAATCAACAATGGCGCGTTTGTTTACAAATATTTCAGTTACACTATTTGTTAAAACAGGGTTATCTGTTAAACTTTGATGGCGTTCAATAATTTGTAAATGAGAATTTTCGTCGACAACAATTAAATTACGAGGTTGTAACATAATAGCCGATTCATTTCCTGTTGACAGATGAATGATTTGAATTGGCTTGGCAACCATTTTATTTTTTGGAATGTGAATATATGCGCCTTCACTTGAAAATGCCGTATTCAAAGAAGTTAAACTGTCGTTTTGTGCTATTTTATTAAAATAGTTTTCTATAAGAATACGGTATTTTGGCTTGGTTAATGCTGAAGACATTAAGCAAATATCCATTCCATCATGCGTAGTTTGCGACAGATGTGAAGAATATTTTCCATCTATAAAAACAATTTTATAGGTGTCAATGTCATGAATAAAATATTTTTTAACATCGTTATATTCAATAGCATTTTCCTGTTTTGGAAATACACTATAGTCGTTTTTTAAAATGCTGTTTAGTGATGTATATTTCCAGGCTTCTTCCTTTTTTGACGGGAACCCTTTATCTTCAAATGATTTGATGGCTTCCGTTCTTATTTTATGCAAATAAGAGTCTTCGTCTTGATGGTTTTCAAATGCCCAGAAGGATGATATAAGTTTTTCTTTTAAATCCATGTGTTAATTGTTAGTTGAAAGTGGATGTGCCGCTCTAACTATAAATTAATTATATGTTAACTTCTTCTTTTATCCAGTCGTAACCTTTAGCTTCAAGCTCGTGAGCTAATTCTTTAGTTCCCGACTTTACAATTTTTCCTTTATATAATACATGTACATAATCAGGAACAATATAGTCTAACAATCGTTGGTAATGCGTAATAAGTAAAACCGCATTATCTTTATTTTTTAGTTTATTTACCCCGTTAGCAACAATTCTAAGCGCATCAATATCAAGACCAGAATCCGTTTCATCTAAGATGGCTAATTTTGGTTCTAACATGGCCATTTGAAAAATTTCGTTACGTTTTTTTTCTCCACCAGAAAACCCTTCATTTAAAGAACGCGATAAAAACTTTCTATCAATTTCCAATAACTCCGCTTTTTCACGAATTAACTTTAGCATGTCTTTAGCAGGCATATCTTCAAGACCCTTTGCTTTACGGGTTTCGTTGATGGCTGTTTTCATGAAATTGGTTACTGATACCCCAGGAATTTCAACAGGATATTGGAATGATAAAAAGACACCTTTATGAGCGCGCTCTTCAGGAGCAAATTCATTAATGTCTTCACCTTCAAAGAAAATTTCTCCATCAGTAACTTCATAATCTTCTTTTCCTGCAATAACTGAAGCCAAAGTGCTTTTTCCAGAACCATTTGGTCCCATTATGGCATGAACCTCTCCGGGTTTAATTTCAAGATTAATACCCCTTAAAATTGATTTATCAGCAACACTTGCGTGTAAATTTTTAATTTTTAACATATTATTTAAAATCGTGACTTTCGTCTTTATTTTTTATCCTACAGATCCTTCTAAACTTATTTCTAATAATTTTTGTGCTTCAACAGCAAATTCCATTGGGAGTTTATTTAACACGTCTTTACTAAAGCCGTTAACGATTAGTGCTATGGCCTTTTCTGTATTAATACCACGTTGATTACAATAAAAAATCTGGTCTTCACCAATTTTACTGGTTGTAGCTTCGTGTTCTATTCTGGCTGTTTTATTTTTTGCTTCAATGTATGGGAAGGTGTGAGCTCCACATTCATTACCCATAAGTAAGCTATCACATTGTGAAAAATTACGTGCGTTATCTGCATTAGGGCTTATTTTAACCAATCCGCGATAACTGTTTTGTGATTTACCCGCTGAAATACCTTTTGAAATAATGGTTGATTTGGTGTTTTTACCAAGGTGAATCATTTTAGTTCCAGTATCAGCTTGTTGAAAATTGTTGGTAACAGCAATTGAATAAAATTCACCTACTGAATTGTCTCCTTTCAATATGCAACTTGGATATTTCCAGGTTACGGCACTACCTGTTTCAACCTGAGTCCAGGATATTTTTGCATTGGTCTCACAAAGGCCCCGTTTAGTAACAAAGTTATAAACCCCACCTTTACCTTCGGCATTACCTGGATACCAGTTTTGTACAGTTGAATATTTTATTTCGGCATCATTAAGAGCGATAAGTTCTACTACCGCAGCATGTAATTGATTTTCATCTCTACTTGGTGCCGTACAACCTTCTAAATAACTCACATAACTACCTTCGTCAGCAATTACTAGAGTACGTTCGAATTGCCCTGTACCTGCTTGGTTAATTCTGAAATAAGTTGAAAGTTCCATTGGACAGCGAACCCCTTTTGGAATATAACAGAAAGAACCATCACTAAACACCGCACTATTAAGTGCTGCATAGAAATTGTCTTTTTGTGGAACAACAGTACCAATATACTTTCTAACAAGTTCCGGATGCTCTTTAATGGCTTCTGAAATACTCATAAAAATGATTCCTTTTTCACCTAAAGTCTTTTTGAAAGTGGTTGCAACTGAAACAGAATCAACGACAACATCCATAGCCACTCCCGATAGCTTTTTTTGTTCGTCTAAAGAAATCCCTAATTTTTTAAAAGTCTCCAATAACTCTGGATCGACCTCATCTAAACTGTTGTATTTTGGTTTTTTGTTAGGTGCAGAATAATATGAAATTCCCTGAAAATCGGGTTTTTTATAGTTAACATTTGCCCAGTCCGGTTCGGTCATTTCTTTCCAAGTTCTAAAAGCCTCAAGTCGCCAGTCGGTCATCCATTGAGGTTCTTCTTTTTTAATAGAAATAGCTTTTACAATATCTTCATTCAATCCATTCGGGAAGGTATCAGATTCTATATCTGTATAAAAACCATATTCATATTCTTTGGTTTTAAGTTCTTCTCTTAAATCGTCTTCAGTATATTTATTCATTGTTTTTTTTCTTCAGTAATCTGTTTAAAGTGAAAAAGATTCACCACACCCACAAGTTCTATTTGCGTTAGGGTTGTTAAATACAAACCCAGTACCATTAAGTCCACCCGAATACTCAAGGGTCGTTCCTATTAAGTATAAAAAGCTTTTTTTGTCCACAATTATTCGTACATCATTGTCTACAAAAACCTTATCTCCATCATGATTTTCCTTATCAAACTTTAAGTCGTATGATAATCCAGAACAGCCACCACTTTTTACCCCTACGCGAACGTAATCAATAGATGGATTATAACCATCTTCTTGCATAAGCTCAATGACTTTTTTCTTTGCAGTTTCTGAAACTTTAATCATATATTATTGAAATAATTTTGTTTTTTAATGCCTTAAATATCAACCTTTTTTATTAAGATAGTTTCTAAATAAGCGACAAAGATACAATATATGTTATGGATTTCCATATAATCTAACATTATATTAGCATATGGTTTTATAGGTTTTTCTTATCGTTTTAGAAAGGATGTGTTAATGATGAAATATATAAATAAGCTTCTTATTTTTGTAGCATGATAGAAGATAAAAATAAACATCGAACAGAATTAAGTGATTTAGGGGAGTTTGGCTTAATAGATCATTTAACTAAAAATTTTAAAATTAATCATAAATCAACTATAAAAGGTGTTGGAGATGATGCAGCCGTTCTTGATTTTAAAAATAATAAAATTGTTGTTACTACAGATTTGTTGTTGGAGGGGGTTCATTTTGATTTGAGTTATATGCCTTTAAAGCATTTAGGTTATAAATCGGTTGTTGTTAATTTGTCCGATGTATGTGCTATGAACGCAACGCCTACTCAAATAACAGTTTCAATTGCGGTTTCAAACAGATTTCCATTAGAAGCTTTGGAAGAGCTTTATGCAGGAATTGAAACGGCGGCTTCTATCTATAATATTGATGTAGTTGGTGGAGATACCACGTCTTCAACTACCGGATTATTAATTTCAATAACTGCCATTGGAACTATCGATGGAGACAATGAAGTTTATAGAAATGGCGCTAGGCCTAACGATTTATTAGTGGTTTCTGGTGATTTAGGTGGGGCTTATTTGGGTCTACAAATTCTTGAAAGAGAAAAAGAAGTTTTTAAAGTTAATCCTAATAATCAACCAGATTTAGAGGCTTATAGTTATATCATTGAACGTCAATTAAAGCCCGAAGCTCGAAAAGATATTGTTAAACTATTAAAGGAATTAGAGGTTAAACCAACCTCAATGATTGATATTAGTGATGGGTTGTCTTCTGAAATTATACATATTTGTAAGCAAAGTGAAGTAGGATGTGATTTGTATGAAGAAAAATTGCCCTTAGACCCCGTAGTTATTTCAACTTGTGAAGAATTTAAAATTGATAGTACTACAGTTGCATTAAATGGTGGTGAGGATTATGAATTGTTATTTACGATTTCACAAGAAGATTACCCAAAAATTAAGGCAAACCCGAGCTTAACAGTATTAGGTTTTATAAAGGAAAAAGAGGCAGGAATACATTTAGTTACAAGAGCAGAAACTAAAATTCCTATAAAAGCACAAGGATGGAAAAATTTTAATGCTTAAAGACAAGCAAATCATTAAAAACAACCTTTTCTTTTAATTTTTTATTCCGCCTAATATGAATACGTTCTAAAACGTCATTAATTTCTTTAAACTTAGGAGAAAGTTCTATTAAATGACCGTTGCCATTCATAGTTAATTGCTTTTTGCAATTTTTACAGGTGTATTCTTTTACATGAAAAGTTACTTTGCGGGTAACCTTGAATTCATGACCAAATACCTTACAATGCAGGTGTTTCATGAAAATGCTTTGCCTTAATTAATTAGTGAGAGTCTGTTAAGTTAAGAAAACGATTTTTATGAATTTAAAAAGATGTAATTAAATCGACGAAGTGATCAATTTTTCCTGTGAACGTTGCATTTTAGTGATGTGAATTCTTTCTAAAATAGCATTTATTTCTTTAAATTTTGGAGTGAGCTCAATAAGCTTTCCGTTGCCATTAGTTGTTAATTGTTTTTTACAATGAGAACAGGTATATTCCTTAACATAGGAGGTGACTTTTTTTGTCACTTCAAAATCATGACCAAAAAGATTGCAATACACATTTGGCATAAATGAAGTCCCGATAGTAGATTTTTTCATAAGTTTCAGATTTAGAACGTCATAAATATAAAACAAAAATCGATAAAAACGACAAAAAGCTATATATTTTCGACGAAATGCACAACATTTTGTAAGAATAACGTTTCATTTTCAACATGACTCATATGTCCATCAGGAAATTCTACGGTATTTATTTTTAAATCTTTTGATTGCTGTATTAAAGTTTTGTAGTCTAAAACTGGATCTTTTTTACTTATAATCATTAATTTTTTAAAGGTGCCATTTTTAAAGATATCTTCTCTGCCTTTTCTTATTTTCATACCTTCTAAGGCTGCAATAATTCCTTGAATGGGAGTATTTAAAGCTTCTGACTTTATTTTTTTAATTTCCTTATTAAAAATTCTTCTGTTTTTTGGTCTAAATAAATTCACTACGGCAATCCTAACAAAGGTTTTGTAATTTTGTTTTACTGCAATTATAGCCCTATCTCTATTTATTTTTCGTTCAGGACTATCAGCATTTGCAGTCGAATTCATCAAGCAAAGACCTAGAATTTCTTTTGGATATTTTTCTGCATATGCCAGAGCAACATATCCACCCATAGAATGTCCTATTATAATAGATCTAGTAATTTTTAAACAATCTAAAACAGCTCTAACGGTTTCGGCCATTAATTCCATAGAATGAACATAACCTAAGCAACCCGTTTGGCCATGACCAAGCAAGTCAATACAAATGACACGATTTTTTTTTGATAATATAGGAATAAGGGTCTCCCACATTGTAGCGTTTTCTAAAAAGCCATGAAGTAAAATTATTGGAGCACCTTTACCCTTATCTGTATAAAATATGTTGATGCCTTTGTGTTGTAAAATCATATTTAGGTTATATTAGTCAAAGATATAATGGATACATGAATAAAACTAAACAAACCTTTGTATTCGGCTTTGCCTTATTTGCCGGGTTTTTTGGCGCTGGTAATTTAATTTTACCACCCTTATTAGGTTTTAATGCCGGCTCAGATTGGTGGTTAGTATCGCTTGGGTTTATCATATCGGCTACAATTATTCCATTGTTAGCCTTAATTGGGCATGCAAAATTACAAGGTACCATGTTAGCATTTGCAAATAAGGTATCTCCATTATTTAGTTTACTGTTTTGTTTAAGTATTTATATCATAATTATAGCCTTGCCTTCGCCAAGAACGGCTGCCGTAACTCATGAAATTGCCATTGCCCCTTTTTTTAATTCAAGTCCTATTTTAACGAGTTTCATTTATTTTTCATTAGCTTTTATTTTTGTGGTTAACAGAAATAATGCCCTGGAAATACTGGGAAAATATTTAACACCAATAATTGTGTTCATTTTATTGGCAATTATTTTGATAGGATTTTTTTCAAATGTAAATCCAATGACTAGTTCAAATTTAGACACCCCTTTTGTAAGTGGTTTACTGGAAGGTTATCAAACTTATGATGCGATTGCGGGAATGGTTATGGGTGGAATTGTTATTGTTTCAATAAATACATTTAATGCCACTATGTCATTTAAAGAGAAAAAAGTAATGATTGCCAAATCGGGTTTGATTGCTATGGTTGGTTTATTGATTTTATATGCCGGTTTAATTTCTCTTGGAGCATTTTATAATGGCGAATTTCCTGTTGATATTTCAAGGGTAAATTTACTTTCTGGACTGGCATCAAAAACATTAGGAAGTTTCGGAGCTGTTTTTTTGAGTGTTTTGGTGGCATTAGCTTGTTTCACAACCGTTGTTGGTATTATTATGAGTACGGCAGATTTTTTTAAAGCTTTTTTTAATGATTCTCAAAAGGCTTATATTGCTACAACAGGTATTTGTTGTCTTACTGGGGTTTTAGTGGGACAATTTGAAGTATCCTATATAATTAATGTCGCGATACCTGCCTTAATGATTATATATCCCCTTAGTATTGTGCTTATTTTATTAAATGCCATTCAAGATAAATATGCTTCTAAACTGGTTTTTAGATGGGTGATTTTAATAACTTTTCTATTTAGTATTCCTGATTTTTTGAGCTTTTTTATACCGATTGAAAATCTCGAACCTATTTTAAATCCAATTCCTTTGGCTAAACAAAATTTAGCTTGGGTTTTGCCTGCCTTATTCACTTTTATTGCAGTAAATATTTTTGAAAAAGTTAAAAAATTTCAATAGAATAAAGATTTAATTTTTAAATCTTTTTATTGCTAAAAAGGCACTGTCTACAAATTCTTCTTCAACTAAAATAGTAAATTCATTGGTTGTTGAAATAACCTCGTAAAGAACCACACCTTCCCATGCTAATCGTTTAAAAAAGTGATAGTATAATCCTGCAATTTTAGAATTGTCTTCTGGCAAATTAATACTTATGGCTGTTAAGCCTTCTTGAACCGCAATAAATATTTCATTTTTTAAATGTGTTTTAACATAATCATTTAAACTGCTTGACACGATGATATTGCTTTCATGAATTCCTCGTGTGAACGTATAAAACAACTTAGACTCTTCATTGATTTTTTGCAAAATCTGTGCGTGATTATGAATTAAGGTATCGGAGTTTTTTACTGTGAAATCTGTTAGGTTTGAACGAACTGTGATATCTCCTAAATTCTGAATCACCTTTTTCATTTTGATAGAATTAGTCAAAACTACGGGTGGATTATAACGCCTTAAAGCCATCATAATAGCTCCTGGCTTCACCTCTTTTTTTAGCATTTTACTTATGGGTTCAGTAAGTTCAATGGCTAAGGCACTAAAGTTTATAATGTTTCTTGAAAGAGCTTCTTCAAGGTAAGGCTGTGCAATTAAAATGTCTTCTACACAATTAGATACGGTCTTCATGTTAATTATTTAACAATTTGTGTAAAAATAACTTATTTTTTAAGAAATAACTTATTTAGAGTATTGTAATATATTTTCGCAGCATAAATTAAATTAAAAATGAAAGTATTAAAGTTTGGAGGAACTTCTGTAGGATCTGTCGAAAACATGAGTAATGTAAAAAACATTATTAATGACGGTAAAAAAAAGATTGTGGTTTTATCTGCTATGTCCGGGACAACAAATTCTTTGGTTTCAATAGCTGGCCATATTGCCAATGATATGCCTAATGAAGCGATTGATAAGATTAATAAATTACACGAAAATTATTTTGATGTTATTGATAAATTACTTCCTGAAGAATCCTTAAATATCGATGTGAAGAATTATGTATCAGAGATTTTTAATTTTTTAGTTGAATGTACCTATCAGGAATATACATCGAATTTAGAAAATAAAATAGTAGCTCAGGGAGAACTTTTGTCAACGTATATGTTTCATAATTACTTGAAACAGGAAGGTATAAAATCGGCAATATTACCGGCTTTAAATTTTATGCGTATCGATAAAAATCATGAACCAGATCTTTTTTATATTAAACAAGATTTAGATATTCTTTTTGAAGAAACACCAGATGTCCCTATTTATATTACACAAGGTTTTATTTGTTTAGATGAAGAAGGGAATATTTCAAATTTGCAACGTGGAGGTAGTGACTATACAGCTACAATAATTGGTGCTGTTATAAAGGCAGAAGAAGTTGAGATTTGGACGGATATTGATGGCATGCATAATAATGACCCAAGATATGTTGAAAACACCAAGCCTATTTCAAATTTATCGTTTGATGAAGCAGCCGAATTGGCTTATTTTGGGGCTAAAATATTACATCCGCAAACGGTAACACCTGTAAGAGAACTCAATATTCCTGTACGCCTTAAAAACACCATGAATCCGGAAGCACATGGCACATTAATTAATGAAAGTTTTTCTGAAAATGGTGTCAAAGCCATTGCGGCAAAAGATAACATAACAGCTATAAAAATTAAGTCTGGACGGATGTTATTAGCTCATGGATTTTTACGAAAAGTATTTGAAATTTTTGAGATTTATGAAACGGCAATAGATATGATTACTACTTCAGAAGTTGCTATTTCACTTACTATTGATGATGACAAAAATTTAGATAAAATTATTTCAGCACTCGAAAAGTTTTCTGCCGTTGAAGTCGATAAAAATCAGACTATTATTTGTCTGGTAGGACATTCTATTGTGAATCATCAAGACACTTATAAGTTATTTCAAATTTTGCAAGATGTTAAAATCAGAATGATTTCTTATGGCGGAAGCAGAAATAATATTTCGCTATTAGTTAATTCAAATGATAAAATAAATACCCTTAGAAAACTAAACAATTACTTGTTTGATTTAGTCACAATTTAAGGATGATTTATAGTATAGTCTGGTAAGTAAAAAGGGTCGTTTTAAACGACCCTTTTATGTTTATTTTGAATTCATGAGACTCTCAATTTCATCTACTTCAATTGGAATATTGCGCATTAAATTAAAAGGCTCTCCTGTTTTTTGAATCACCACATCGTCTTCTAAACGAATACCAAATCCTTCATCGGGGATATAAATTCCTGGTTCCACTGTAAAAACCATATTAGCTTTCATTGGTTCGGTTAAGATTCCATAATCATGAGTATCTAATCCCATATGGTGTGAAGTTCCGTGCATAAAGTATTTTTTATACGCAGGCCAGTCTGGGTTTTCATTTTTCACATCGGCTTTATCCAATAGTTTTAAGCCTAATAATTCTGAAGTCATTAGTTTTCCAACTTCAACATGATAAGATGCCCAATCTGTTCCAGGAACAAGCATTTTAGTCGCTTCATTTTTCACACGGTTAACCGCATTATAAACAGCTTTTTGTCTAGCTGTAAATTTCCCTGAAACAGGTATTGTTCTGGTCATATCACTGGAATAGTTAGCATATTCTGCACCTACATCTAATAATATTAAATCTCCTTTTTTACATTGTTGGTTATTCTCAATGTAATGTAATACGTTGGCATTGTTACCCGAAGCTATAATAGGTGTATATGCGAATTTTTTAGATCGGTTTCTTAAAAACTCATGCATAAATTCAGCTTCAATTTCATATTCCCAAACACCAGGTTTAGTGAAATTTAAAATTCGACGAAACCCTTTTTCAGTAATATCACAGGCTTGCTGCATTAAGTCTAGTTCAATTTTATTTTTTACAGATCTTAATCGTTGTAATATTGGGTTGCTTTTTGCAACTGCATGAGCAGGGTATTTGTTTTTTAGCCATTTTGTAAAACGATCTTCTCTAGTTTCGGTTTCAACATTGGCTCGGTAATGTTCATTGGTGTTTATATAAACCGTATCACATTGTGTCATTAACTCAAACATAATTTTTTCCATTTCTTGAAGCCAGTAAACGGTTTTAATTCCGCTGGTTTCAAAGGCGGCATCTTTAGTGAGTTTTTCACCTTCCCAAACAGCAATGTGATCGTTGGTTTCTTTTAAAAACAGAATTTCTCTATGCTTTTCTTTCGGGCAATCCGGAAATAAAACTAATATACTTTCTTCTTGATCTACACCACTTAAATAAAATATGTCGCGGTGTTGCTCAAAAGGCATGGTGCTATCGGCACTAATGGGGTAAATGTCATTTGAATTAAAAACAGCTAAACTGCTGGGAAGCATTTTAGCCGTAAAGTTTTTTCGGTTTTGTATAAATAAATTTTGTTTAATAGGATGATATTTCATGGTATTATAATTTAACTATAAAATTACAAAAACAATTAAAACTTTGTTCATAATTCTTTAATTTTGGTAAAAGCTCACATATTATGATTTTCATATATTGAGTTAAAAATTTTGAAAATGAAAAAGAATACAATGAAAATTATTTTAGTACTCTTCCTTTTAAGCATAAACGGTGTGTTTGCCCAAGAAATGCTTCAGGAAATTTCTTTAAAAGAACAGATTGATAATTCAACATTGGTTGTTGAAGGTGAGGTAGTCTCAAAAACATCGTTTTGGGATAATAATTTAATATATACAGCTAATACAGTTCAAGTTTATAAAGTATTTAAAGGAGACCCTGTTTCTACTATTGATGTTATAACTTTAGGAGGAACGGTTGGTCTTGAGGCCATGATGGCATCTTCAAGTTTAAAATTGAAAACCGGGAATGTAGGTGTGTTTCTATTAATAAATAGCGCTGTTACAAATAAATCAACAAATAAGGTGTTTAAACCTTACAGTGCTGTTCAGGGGTTTTATAAATATAATTTGTTTGACGATAGAGCTGTCAACCCATTCAACCAAAAGCAAGGAATATCCTCTGGTTTTTACAAGGAAATTATGGCAATCACACAAAAGGGCTATGATGAAATCTCTGCGTATAATGTAAGTGAAATAAGCAAGGGGATGCAGGTAAAAAAAAGCGCGGTTGCGCCAGGAATTACAAGTTTTAGTCCTACCACAGCTACGGCAGGGACTAAAACAGTAGTTACAATAATTGGCACTGGATTTGGAGCAACGAAGGGAAAAGTCGGGTTTTATGATGCTAATGAAGGTGGAGGAGCTTATATTGATGCATTAGATAGTCAAGTAACCTGGTCTGATACTCAAATTTTAGTAGAAGTGCCATCAGATGCCGGAACAGGAAAAATTAGGGTGAAGGACGCCTTATTAAATTCTGTTGTGTCTACTGGAATTTTAAGTGTACCCTTTGCAGAGTTTAATGTTGAATACAATCCAGGAACAGGTTTAAAAGCGTACCCCACGCAGTTTTATGACCAATTTGGAGGAGGGTATCAATGGCGCATGTATACCGATTTTTTTAATGATAATGAACATCCTGGTGCGAGAGCGGCTTTTGAAAGAGCATTTGAGACTTGGCGTTGTACTACAAAAGTGAATTGGACAATAAGAAGTACAGCTGATGTAACAAATATGACTGAAAAAGACAGTAAAAATATTATTAGGTTTGATGATGGATCTGAGCTAGCAGCTGGGGTTTTAGGAACTTGCGTTTCTTATTGGAATGCTCGATCTTGTAATGGTACTTTTGAATGGTATGTGGGAGAATTAGATATTGTGTTTGACGATGGGGCTAATTGGAATTTTGGTCCAGGAGCTACAACTGGAGGAAAAATGGATTTTGAAACGGTGGCATTACATGAGTTAGGTCATGGTCAGCAATTAGGTCATGTTATAGATACCAATGCTTTAATGAATTATAATATAAGTCCTAACGAAGATGTAAGGACTATATCGCCTAATGATGTTGATGGAGGGAATGATGTAGTAGACAGAAGTGTTAATACCTCTGTTTGTGATATTTTAGATCCTATGACATTATATGCAGGGACATGCAGTTTAGGTTTAGAAGATGAGATACTAAAAAATGGGGTAAATATGTATCCTAATCCATCCAGAGGAATAATTTACATTACTAATGAATTAAATCTAAACTTAACAAAAGCGAGTGTTTTTGATATGAGTGGCCGATTGATTTCTAAAATTAATCTCTTAGGGACTTCAAAAACAAGTGCTATTAATTTACAAGGGCTTGCAAAAGGGATGTATCTTGTTACTATTCAATCTGATACTGCTTTTACAACCAAAAAATTAGTTTTAGAATAATTTACCTAACTATAAAAGAGTTAAAGGGCGCTTATTAAGCGCCTTTTTGTTTTGCTAAACACAGATTCTTTAAAATCATTCTAAATAGTTATTTATGTGTCATAAGTTTTTGTCTATGATATTCTTGAAGTGTATTTTTGTGTGTATCTAAATAACTTCAAAAAAATGAGCGGATTTTTTAAATCTTCGATTGGAAGAAAGGTAGCCATGGCGCTTTCGGCTTTTTTCCTAATGTTTTTCCTTGTAATGCACGTTTCTATAAATTTAATATCTGTTTTTAGCGCAGATACCTTTAATGAGGCTTCGCATTTTATGGGAACAAATTGGCTGGTTCAATTTATTATGCAACCTGTTTTAATATTTGGTGTAGTATTTCATTTTGTAATGGGATTTGTTTTAGAATTAAAAAACAAAAAAGCCCA
>JAHEDS010000114.1 GCA_024641135.1 Flavobacteriales bacterium | reverse complement strand
GTAGATGATGATCCTTCTTTGTTTTTAAAAAGAAAATTTTTACACCAGATAAAAACTAAAAAAATTAAACCAAAAGATAATTTGAACAAATGGTAGTGCCATACGTGAAAAATATTCTAGTCATATTATTTTTTAATCTTATTTTCCAATTAGGATGGGCTCAAGCTACTATATTTTCAGAAGTTACGGTAAATAAAAGTAATGTATATGTAGGCGAGGCTGTTGAATTAACGATAGGAGTTTATACTTCTACGTGGTTTACAAAAGGTGTTGATATTGGTAATATTAAGGTTAATGGTGCTTTTTCAGTTTATTTCAGATCTGTTAGTGTGACGAAAAAGATAAGAGGCAAAAATTATGCTGGGGTTCAATTTATCTATAATATTTTCCCATTTGAGAATCAAGATATTATAATTCCTTCTTTAAATGTTGAAGTAGAAACGCCAAAAGAAGGTGATTACAAAGGGGTAAAAAGACAACTTAAAACGCAAGAAAAAACTTTAAAAATTAAACCATTTCCTCCAGGAATAGATAAATCAACCTGGATGGTAACAAATGGTATGACTGTCAATGAGCAATGGATAGGCAATACTAAAGAAGTTAAAGTTGGTGACGTTATTGAACGAAAAATAACGAGACGTGCTTCAAATACGGTTTCTGAACTTATTCCACCAATCTTATGGGATTCAATTCCTAGTGTGAGTTTATATCCATCACAACCCTCAATAAATACAAATAAGTCTAAAACAGCTATTAGTGCAACCAGAACTGATGGAGTTCGTTATTTATTTGAAGAAGAAGGAACCATTAATATTCCCGAAATGGAGTTTGTATGGTGGAGTCCATATAGCAAAAAGTTTTTAAAAAAAACAATAAAAGGGCTCACTATAAATGTGCTTGCGAATCCTGATTTAGAAATCTTAAAAACAGCCAAAAAAGAATTGACTGCAAATGCTTTTCAAGAAGAGGATTTGAAACCATCTAAAGCAAAGACTTTAATATTTGGATTATCGATAAAGGAATTCTTAATACTTCTGGTTTTAATTGCTATAACTTTATTTATTTTAATTAAAATGACTTTAAAAACCATTAGAATCATAACTCATAATAAAGAAGCATATAAAAAATCCGAAGCATATGCGTTTAAACAAGTTATAAAATCTTTTGATAGTCATGATAAAAAATTAATAATCCCTGTACTGTACAAATGGTTAGATCATTATAATCTAGAAGAGCCCACTTTGAAAGCTTTGGCTTTAAAGTCAGGAAACAACGAGTTAATTAATGAAGTTGAAGAAATTGAACGGCAAATGAAACTAGGTGATTCAAAATTGTTAATCAATAAAGAACTTTGGCGGAAAGGTCGAAAGGAAATTTTAAAAGTAAAGAAAAAATCAGTGTTAGTTAATAATTGGATTAATCCTTAAAAAAAACCAAATTTATAGCTTAATTTTACATAAATAGGCGCTTAATCATGAAGCTTAAAATACTATCGCTATTTTGTTTGATTATTTATTTTTCTAATAGTTATGCTCAACAAGGAAATTATAAATTCAATAATTTTGGAAACAGGTCTATTTTACTGTCTGGAAATGTAACAGGCAGTGTTAGTGATTTAGGTTTAGTTTATTATAATCCTTCCAGATTAACTGAGATTGAGAATACCGGTTTTGCTTTTAATGCAAAAGCTTATCAATTTAGCTCTCTAAAAGTTTCAAATATTTTTGTGGAAGATTCTAATATAAACTCAACAAATTTTGATGGTATTCCTTCAATGGCAGGAGGTACTTTTAGATTATTTGGGACACGATTTGGGTATGCATTTATTTCAAGAAGCAGAGTTGATAATAATTTAGGCTATAACAGTGATTTATTAAGAGACCAAATTTTAGATATATTTCCAAATACCAAAGGCTATAGAGTGACGACCAATTTAAGGACAAAAGTAAAAGATGATTGGTTCGGATTGACTTGGGCCAAAAAAATAAATGAAAAATTGAGTTTAGGAGTTTCATTATTTGGCTCTAGATATGTTTATAGTGGAGGCAGTAATCTTAACCATACCATACAATCTTCAAATAATAATGTAGCATTTTATCAAAATACTGTTGGCTTTTCTCAAAAATCATATGGTCTATTTATTAAAGTTGGTGCAAATTATCATTTTCCTAAATTTGATTGTGGAGTGAATATTAATTTGCCATATTTAGAAGTTTATGATGATGGAAGATTTAGTTATAATAAAGTGATTTCTGGTGTAGGTGATTCAATTGATCAATATTATAATTACAATCTACGAAATTTAAGTGCAGATCGTAAGGAACCCTTTGGAGTATCTTTTGGTGCGGGTATTCCAATAGGTAAGGCAAAACTTCATTTAAACATGGATTATGTTAATGGCCTTTCTCTTTATGATCGCATAAAGATACCAAGTATAGATAGTGGTGATGGAGAACTAACACCGGTATTATTCAAAGAAGAACGAAGGAATGTGATTAATGTTGGAGCTGGAATAGAAATTTATATTAATGAAAGATTTAAATCCTATTTAAGTTTTACTACAGATTATAATGCCTTTATCAGTAATGCAAATATCTTCGATTTATCTTCTAAAGATTCGAGAGAAATAAATATTGGTGAAGATTTTATTCATTATAGTTTAGGAGTAGATTTAAAATTAAATTTCGCTAACGTGGTGTTTGGAACAACCTATACTAGTAGTTCCACAGAATTTGTAAATCCCATTGATTTAACTTTAAAGGGGGTTGATTTTAATGATAATTCTTTGGCAAGAATTGATTACAGTAGATGGCAATTTGTGGTTGGTTTGGAAGTTCCATTTTTAGATAATTTCAATAAAAAAAATAGCAATTAAAGTTTTAAATTTTTGTATAAAATCTCAAAAACAAAGACCTCATGTTTGAGGCCCTTTGTTTTAACTATTTATGATTTTTTCTTGATGATTAATCGATTCCTGATGAATTGCTTTAAACATTTTTAAAACAAATTCCTCACTCAACCCTCTCAATTCTCCTTCTAAAACCATATGCCCTAAAATCTCGTTCCATCGCTTACTCTGTAAAACGGCCACATTTTTTTGTTTTTTAAGCTCACCAATACTATCAGCAGCTTTCATTCGTTTTCCGAGTAAATCGATAATTTGGTTATCTACCACATCAATTTGTGCCCTTAAATTATTTAATTTACTATTATACTCTGCTTCAGGATCAGTTTCTTTTCTAATTTTCAAATCTTTCATAATCTGAATCAAGACTTTAGGAGTTACCTGTTGAGACGCATCACTCCAAGCTTTATTTGGATCGTTGTGTGTTTCGATCATCAAGCCGTCAAAATTTAAATCTAATGCGGTTTGAGAAACATCAAAAATCATGTCCCGTTTTCCGGTAATATGAGACGGGTCATTGATCAATGGCAAATCTGGAAATTTTGTTTGCAATTCAATAGCCAGTTGCCATTCTGGATTGTTGCGGTATTTTGTTTTTTCATAAGTAGAAAACCCTCTGTGAATAACACCTAACTTCTTTATGTCAGCAGACGCTAATCGTTCAATGGCTCCAAGCCATAATGGTAAATCTGGATTCACAGGATTTTTAACTAAAATCACTTTATCAGTTCCTTTTAAAGCATCTGCTATTTCCTGAACAATAAATGGGCTTACCGTAGATCTCGCACCAATCCAAAGTAAATCGATATCATGTTCTATAGCCAATTCAACGTGTGCTCTATTGGCTACCTCTGTTGCTGTTTTTAATCCGGTCTCTTCTTTTACCTTTTGTAACCATTTTAAACCTAATGCACCTACGCCTTCAAACATTCCTGGACGTGTTCTTGGTTTCCAAATTCCAGCACGATAATAATTAACATCCGTATCTTTTAACTCATGTGCGATTTTTAAAACTTGATCTTCTGTTTCAGCACTACAAGGACCAGCAATCACCAAAGGATGATCTAATTTCATATCGTCCAGCCATGTTCTTAATTGTTTGTTGTTTTCCATAATCGTTTTCGTTTAAGCAATTCCTTTTAAAATATCTTTTATATGATTGGTATTCTTCATTTCGTTATAAATTTCATCAAAATCATCGGCTTCCATAAATTCTTTGAATTTTATAAGATTTTGAATGTAATCATCCAATATTTCTACAACATTGGCTTTGTTTTGTTTAAAAATAGGAGTCCACATTTCAGGAGAACTTTTTGCCAATCTCACTGTACTTGCAAATCCACTCCCTGCCATGTCAAAAATATCACGCTCGTTCTTTTCTTTTTCAATAACTGTTTTCCCTAGCATAAATGAACTGATATGAGATAAATGCGACATATAAGCGATATGTTTGTCATGAGCTTCAGGATTCATATACCTGACACGCATTCCTATTTCAGTAAAAAGTTTTAAGGCTTTTTCCTGAAGCTTAAAGGCTGTTTTCTCGACTTCACAAATAATAATGGTTTTACGATCAAACAAACCACTGAACGCAGCACTTGGACCCGAATGTTCTGTACCCGCTATTGGATGTGCCGCTAAAAAATTTCTGCGTTTTGGATGATTTTCAACAATTTTACAAATAGCATCTTTTGTTGATCCTGCATCTACAACCAAGCCTGTATCTGGAATCTTATCTAAAATTGTTGGGAGTAAATTTACAGTTGCATCTACTGGAATGGATACAATAACGAGATCGGCATTACTAATATCATCTAAAGTTGCTTTTTTGTCGATTAGGTTAAGTGATATTGCCTCATTAAGAGTAGTATCTTTTCTACTGATTCCATGAATAATCATATTGGGATTATTCTTTTTAAAATCTAAAGCAAGACTGCCACCAATTAACCCTACTCCTATGAAATATACATTTTTCATTTTATTCTTGCTATAGCTTCTTCAATATCTTCGGATGATGCACATAATGAAAATCTTATGTAACCCTCTCCATTACTTCCAAATATGGTCCCCGGAGTTATGAAAATTGAATTGTTTTTTAGTACGGAATCAATAAATTCCTCCGATTTGACTAAAGGTGGAAGTTTTGCCCAAACAAACAATCCTGCTGAAAACCGGTCATAGGTACAATTAAGTGCTTCTGCTAATTTCCAAATCAATGTTCTTCGTTGTTCATAGACACTATTTAAACTTACATACCACATATCTGAACACCTCAACGCTTCAATGGCCCCTTTTTGAATACCATAAAACATTCCTGAATCCATATTGCTTTTCACTTTAATTATGTAGTCTAGATATTCTGATTTTCCTAAGACCATACCTACTCTCCAACCGGCCATATTAAAGGTTTTGCTTAATGAATTCAGTTCCAAACAATAGTCTTTTGCATCACGATATTTTAATATGCTTCTTGGGAATTCGTTCAAAACAAAGCTGTAAGGATTGTCATTTACCACCAATATGTTATTTCTTTTAGCAAAAGCAATGATATCTTCAAATAGTTTATTACTTGCAGTCGCTCCTGTAGGCATATGTGGATAATTGACCCACATGATCTTTACTTTGCTTAAATCTGTCGCCTCCAAAGTCACTAAATCAGGGCTCCAATTCGTCTCTTCTTTCAAATCATAATACACAGGAGTTGCTCCAAGCAATTTAGTCACAGAACTATACGTTGGATAACCTGGATTTGGAATTAAAACCTCATCGCCTTCATTTAAAAATGCCATTGAAATGTGCATGATTCCTTCCTTACTTCCCATGAGTGGGAGAATTTCGGTTTTTGGACTTAATGAAACTTCAAATTGTTCTCTATAAAATAATGCCATGGCTTCACGCAACTCAGGCAACCCTTGATAACTTTGATACTGATGTGCTTTATCATCTTTCAGGCTTTCAACTAAAGCAGACAATACACGTTGAGATGGTGCAAGATCTGGACTTCCAATACCCAAATTTATTATGGGTTTACCTGCAGCTTTAAGCAAGGCAACCTCCTTCAATTTTTTTGAAAAGTAGTACTCTTCTACAGTCTGTAATCTATTGGCACCTGTTATCATATACTTGCTTTTTTATACTCACCCAATACTTTAAATTGTTCAGCCATAATTTCCATAATGGATTTGGCCTTCTTAAAATCTTTATAATGTTCAAAAGTTACATCCACAAAAAAGGCATATTTCCAAGGGGTTTCAATCTTTGGAAGCGATTGAATTTTTGTCAAATTCAATTTGCAGTCACTCATCACATTCAAAATTGTTGCTAAACTACCTCGTTTATGATCTGTATCAAATTTTAAGGATGCTTTATTGAT
>JAHEDS010000113.1 GCA_024641135.1 Flavobacteriales bacterium | reverse complement strand
CTTTTTCCAATTCAGAAATATGAAACATCTCTCTTTGTGTGACAGTAGCTGTTTTATGAGAGATGCCAATAAATTTTAGTGTTTTATCCATAAATAATTTAGTTTATAAATCTGCTGTTTTATATACAGAACAAGGCTTTTAACAGTTCAAAGGTAGATATGAACTTTTATAAATTTAATGACAAAAGTCATGTTTTTAAGACTAATCTTAATTAGGGGCTTTTAAAGTAATAAAGGTTGAATTTCTAAATAATTCAACCTTTATTAAAGTTATTTAAATAGCTCGCTATTTATTTTAAAGTTTTCAAATAGTTGACCACTAACCATCTTTCTTCTTCATCGGTAATTTTCTTTTCAAAACTTGGCATGTCGTCTCTGCCAATAAAAGTTTTATAGTATAGAGAGCCGTCAGATTGCTTGAGAAATGAAGCATTGGAAAAATCTGGCATAGGTGTATCAATACTCTCAGCTTTTGTACCATCTCCTTTTCCTTTTGAACCATGACAAGATTTGCAATGTTTAGAGTATAATGTACGACCAATATTATCATCATCTGAAGTATTGGCAAAAGGATTTTCCATTTTAACATATTTGGCCGGTGCTTCCCAAGGTTCTTGGAGAATAGATTTGTTAGAAATCATCGAAATTAAAGCAAAGCTTCCTACTAAAATTCCTATTAATTTAAAAATTTGACTTTTCATAATAAATAGTATTAATTAATTAAAGGTTTAATTTTACTGATTTTATATAATTTAAAAATTATATAAAAAATAATATACCATATTGCAATAATCATTGAACTAACTATAACAATCAAACTTATTGGAGCATTGGCAGCTGCGGCCCATAAAGATCGCTTTTCAGTTTCTTGGTCTTCTATTACCGTAGGTATTCCCCAGTTTTTGGTTATTTCTAAAGTTTGGTCATTGTAGATGTCCGATTCGATGAGCTTTACAACAATATTGACATTACCTATAGTGTCACCAGGTAAATCGATTGGAAACTCGACTTTAATTATACCGTTTTCATCCGTTGAATTAAAAGAATCTCCAATTGGTAATAAACTAAAGGTTCTTTTAACAAAATAATATAACTCAAGATCCTCAATCGGCATTCCTGATTGATCTACTGCTTTTGTTGTTATAATTTTAGTATCATTGTCCTCAGAGAAGGAAATTGATAAAATAGCATCTTCCATAACTTCTTCGTCTTGCCCATATAGAATCGAACTATTGAAAGCTACTAAACTTATAAGTATTAAGAGCTTTAACACATCTATATTTAGATAATTATGATTTCTCATTTTTAAAAACATTTAGTTTATTAATAGTTTCAGAATCAATTTTTTCTTTTAAAACAGGAATTACCGGAAATAATTTAATAAGTACAGTAATTATTAATAAAAACCAAGCAAAAGAGGACATTGTAATAGCCCATTCTTCCCAAGTAGGAACGTAATGTAAATAAGATTCATCTACATCTTGAATTGGTAAATATGGGTGTTGAAGTGAAGGGATGACAATTAAAAACCGCTTAAACCATGCTCCCAAAACAACAAATATGGATATAATGAATATAGGCAATGGCTTACGAAATGGTTTGAATATCAAGAAAACTATAGGTAATATAAGCCCCCCCAATTGAACAAACCAATACATAGGGGCATACTTCCCTGTAAACAATTCTGTGATATGTTCACCTTCGACACCGACCATTTTAAAAGCTGGGCCTAGATATTCATTAATATTAAAGTAAAGATAAACCAGTGACAATAACACTAAAAGTCTACCCATTTTTTCAAAATGCAATTCAGTTATATATTTTTTAAGTTTTAGATGTATTCTAATTAAATACATTGCCACAATAATTACAGCAGCACCAGCCATAAACGCTCCAGAAACAAAGTAAGGGCCCAAGTTAGTACTATCCCAACCAGGACGCCAAGTAGTAGCAAATAACCAAGAAGTAACCGTATGGATTGCAAATGCTACGGGTAATACTGAAATTGCTAATAACTTTGTAATTTTGTGATGAGTTTCTATTTGTTTGGGGTGATTGCTCCAATTAATAGACATAATTCGGTATAACCATTTCTTCCATTTTGGAATGGCAGTCAAACGATCACGACAAAGGGCAATATCAGGAAGTAATGAAAGGTAAAGTAATAATAAGCTTATTACTAAATAGGTCGAAATAATAATGACATCCCAAATAATAGGAGACTGAATTCTTAAATGCATAATAACATAGAAAAAACGATCTGGGCGTCCCATATCAACGATAATGATTACCGCTGCACATATAATAGCTGCAACTGCAATAATTTCAGAGACTCTTGTTAATGGTCTAGACCAATCATTTTTATTCAGCTTTAATATGGAACTGATTAGTGATCCTACTAAACTTATGGCGACAAAAAACACAAAATTGGAGATGTAAATACCCCAAGACGTGTAATCTCTCATGGCAGTTACAACAAGTCCAAACTTTAACTGTCTATAATAGGCATATCCACCTATAAAAATAACGAGAAGGAGAAAAGCAATCCATAATTTATACTTTAACGAAGTATTTACAGTATGCCCCAATAAAGCTTTCCCTCTTTTTGTTCTATATTCTTGCTCTTTTTGTATTACTGTATTCATGACTCACTATTTTCTTCGGTGTTCTTTTCAAATGGGAATAGCCTATCAACTGGAGGTAAATAGTACACACGAGGTTTTGTGCCTAATTCTTCCAAATATCTGTAACCAGCTTTATCTTTTAAAAGAGTGCTTAATCTTACAGTTTCTTCACCATTGGTCACAGTGTCATCAATTTCATCTCCAAAATAAATCACGCCGTTTGGACAAGCAGGTACACAATGTGGAAGTTTGTTTTGCCGTAGCATGTCAGGACAAAAATCACATTTTGCAACAGTTCCTACTTTACTTGGAAGACTAGTTTCTGGTGAATAAGGGAGGTCTAATTTTCCTTCAGGTGGGTCACCCCAGTTAAATACTCTTGCAGAATAAGGACAAGCAGCCATACAGAATCGACAGCCAATACAACGCTCGTTATCTATTAGAACAATGCCATCTGTACGCTTATAAGTAGCACCAACAGGACAAACTTTTACACAAGGGGGGTTATCACAATGAAAACATTTTTTTGGCATCCAATAAGGTGATGATTTTTCATTGTCTTTCATTTCATAAACCTTAATATAAGGTCTGTCTGGAGTCAAGTTATGATGTTTGTCACATAAATCAACACATTTTCTTGCGTTTTTACATTTGCTTAAGTCAACAACCATAACCCACTTTTTACCCGAAATACCTTCGCGTGCTTCCATAGGAGGTGCCCCTTGATGTAGATGTTCCATTGCTTCAATTTCAGAATTTGGAACCTGAACCAATTTACCATCGGTTGTTAAAAGCGTTGTTTTTTCTGCCGATTTTTCTTTACATGAAGTAAAAGTACCAAGTGCCAACCCTGTAGCAGCAAGGATTCCGCCGCTTGAAATTGTTTTTAAGAACCATCTTCTAGAATCAGTATTGGAATTGTCGTTTTCCATAATGAGAATTTATTTAATTAAATAAAAAACCAAATAGATTTCTTTAATAATTCTCTTTAGGGCCCAAACCTTGAATTAAGGTTTTCATTTTAATAGAAATCCAGTTGAATCAATTAAAGGTATATTCTAATTATCAGGAATTTAATGACATATGTCATGTTTTGTAACTTTTGTTACATAATGTAAAACGGCATATAATAAAAAAACCGAGCAAATTGCTCGGTTTTTTTATTATTAATGAATAATTAATTTATTCAGCTAAAGTTCTCATATAATTTACGATTAACCATCTGTCTTCATCATCTGGCATTTTTTTAGTGAATTCTGGCATATCATCTCTACCAAAAGATGTTTTATAAAATAAAGCTCCATCTGATTGATTTTGATATTCCTCACTAGAAAAATCACCAAGATCACCTTTCATTTCAGCAGCTTTAGGTCCATCACCATAACCTTCTTTGCCATGACAAGATTGACAATGTTTTCCATACAAAGATTTACCAATGGCTAAATCCTCTTTAGGATTAGTAGGGTTTTTCATATTAACATATTTGTCAGGAACTTTCCATTCGTCTTGCAAAGTTGTGAAAGAATAAAAACCAAAGGAAATTATTCCAATAAATATTAAAAATTTAAGTGTTTTCATGGGTCTTAAGTTTTAGTTTTATGAATTTTAAATAAATTGATTATCAAATATACAATTAAACCCCACATTCCAAAAATTATTAAATTTGGAAAAATGAGCAGGAATAAAGGTGTTTTATCTCTTGGAGACCACATTTTTCTTTGATCAAAGGTAGATTCATCTACAATGGGTTTTCCAAGCGGGGCACTTATCATTGCTTTTACTGTTCCGTAATCATCACTATCTTTAAGAACGACCTCAATAATTAAATTACCATCTATTCCTGGTATTCCTTCTTCAATAGGAACAATAATAGTGCCATTTTCATCAGTGCTATTAAATTCTTCTCCGATTCTTAAAGGTCTAAATAATCGTTGCACTTGAACATTTAAATATTTATCACTAAGTAAACTATCTGTGCTTATTTCTTTTAGAGTCGCACTTACATAATTAATACTGTCTTTAGTAAAAATAGATGCTGTAATTGAAGCATCTTTAAAGCTTACAGTTCTTGAAGCTCTCTTAAAGTTTTCATTTCCTTTAAAAGAAACAGTTACATTATAAATATTTGATGAGTCAGGCTTTAGTTCATTTAAACTTTTAAGTACGTACTTACTTTTACCCATTGTATTGGTTTTTGTAGTACCTAATTCAACCTCTTCATCATTAAATTCGTTAGTAAGTATTAAATCAATATTAGGAACATTTATATTTTCTCCATCTACTCTTGCAGTAGCTGTAAGGTCAAAATAAATTTCCCCATCCATTATTTTAAAATAATCAGCTTTTAAACGAACCGTATTTTTTTTGGCTTCTTGCGCATGTAATGTTTGAACTTCTACATTAAATAAAAATGCATATAGAAAAGACAGAAATATAAAATGGTACTTAAGTAGTGTTTTCATGACTTCTGATTATTATCTGAATTTAACAATTCTTGTTCATCGGCTGTTCTTTGAATTGGTATAATAGGTAAATATCTAACCAATGCGGTAATTATCAACAAAGACATTGCCAATGTAGAAAAAGTTATTAGCCATTCATGCATACTAGGGAAGTAGTGATGCCATGATTCTGGTACACCTTCAATAGGTAAAAATGGATGTAATAATGTAGGCGTGACTATAACATACCGTTTCCACCATGAGCCTACAACAACCATTATACCTACAATAAACATTGGTAATGGTTTTCTACCTTTTTTAAACAATAATAAAAGGATAGGTAACAGTAAGCCTACTACTTGTGCAAACCAAAAAATTGGCGCATACTCTCCAGAAATTAAAGCGTTTAAGTGAATATCTTCTTCTACTGGAGCTGTGAAAATTGGAATCAAATATTCATTGATATTAAAATACAGATAGGTTAAGCAAGCAAGGACTAAAAATTTTCCCATTTTATCAAAATGGTATTCAGTAATATAGTCTTCCAGTCCCCTTACTTTTCTTAGGATATAAACAAGGGTAATTAAAGCGCCAACTCCTGCAACAAATGCACCAGATATAAAATAGGCTCCCATATTTGTGCTATCCCAACCGATTCTATAAGTAGTTGAAAACAACCAAGCATCAATGGTTTGCAACAATATCCCAACTGGAATAATCATTATTGCAATAATTTTAATTGATTTTTCCTGAATTAATTTCTGAGTTTTAGTTCCTGACCAATTAAGTGCAAATTTGCCATACCATTTACTTAGCTTTGGTTTAGTGTCCTTAAAGTGTTTTTTTAACAATGCTAAATCAGGTAGTAATGGAAAATATAACAATAAGAAACTTAATGCAATTGAAGTTGGTATAATAATTACGTCCCAAGTAATTGGAGATTGTAATCTGGCATGTATAAACAAATTTAATAATCTGTCTGGTCTTCCCATATCAATCATAATAGTTAAACCTGCCATTACGATAGCCGCTAAGGATATAATTTCGGCTATCCTTACCAAAGGAGTCCTCCACGAATTATTTGTTAATCTTAAAATGGCAACAGTAACAGACCCCACAAAACTAGTGGCGACAAAAAATACAAAATTAGAAATGTATATTCCCCATAATGCATAATCACGCATATTTGTAACTACCTGTCCTTTAATTACTTGATCTATATAAGCAATTATGCCTATAATTATAACAATAAATAAAAAAGTCACCCAAATAGTACCACGTATTCCAAATTTTCTTGGAGCTAAATCTTTTAGCAGAACATCATAATTTTTCATTATTCTTCAGGATTTTCTACAGATTCAAATTCTTTATAATTTTCAAGGCC
>JAHEDS010000112.1 GCA_024641135.1 Flavobacteriales bacterium | reverse complement strand
GCACTCCATCAATATCAAAACAAGCCTTTTCTAAAGTTGTATGATTAAAGATATTCCATTGAAAATATCTCGGTGTTGCTACAGCTTCGAATGCATAATCTGCAATTTTTTCCTTTTCAGGTGTATAGTAAATCACACAATATTCAATATTAAACTGAGCTTCCAAATGGGCTAAATCTTTTTTACATTCCTTTAGGGCTGAACCCGATGCTATACTATCATCAACGACCAGAATTTTTTTGTAATCTGATGAATCGAAGAACTGTTTTCTTGCACCAGATTTGTATATAAATCCATTCATAAACGAATGAATATCTGTATATGGTAAATTAAGATATAGTGCCAGTAAATTGGCAGGTAACATCCCACTTCTTGGAATTCCAACCACCAGATCAATATCTCTAGGGATTAAGTGAAGTTGTCTTAAGATTGTATTATTTAAATCGTTTATGCTTCTATAATTCATAATAAATATTTTATAGTCCAAATTTAAGTTTACGAAATACTGTACAACCGGAAATTTCGATGGATAGAGGTTTAGTGTAGTTGAATGGTATCCTTTTGTATTTTTTTATCCAATTGCGGACTTAGGAACATAAATACCATACTTACATACATAAGTATACCGGTAGGCATTTGTCCAAAAACACCGTTTCCATAGGATGCCATCATGATCCCGGCCATTCCACATACCAATGCAGAAATCTGAACTTTTAGCCAATCGTCTTTTAACTTGTACATGACATAGTAAGCTCCAGTACCTAAAATGAAGAAAAGCATTAACAGATAGTAAGTTAGTCCTATGATACCGGTATCGGCCCAAACCATCACATACCAACTATCTGTAGCAGTGTTGGCTAAAAAAGTATGCGGTGTAAATCGTTGTCCCCAATTTCCAGTTGCACCAACTCCTCCTCCCATGGGACGAGTTGCTAAATATCCTTTTAATTTATTCTGATTTTCTAACCTAACCTGTAATGAAGCTTCATTAGGGTCGAATGCTGTTCTCATTCGTCTGATTTCTGCATTGCCTTGACCAATGGTCGTATGTGCGAAGAATATATAAATGGCTACTAAAAGTATACCTCCTAAAATGATTACTTTTATATTCTTTTTTAGGATTAAGAACATGATTCCTCCCAAAGCTGGAACTGCTATGGCTCCTCGAGTACCTGATATAAGCATTCCAAAAAAACCAGCTAATGCTACGAATGCAAAAAATGATTTTAATTTTAAATTTCCTTTTTTAAATAAAGCCAATATACCAAATACAACGCCTGTGTGTGCTTGAGACGCACCAAATTGCCCTGCATCAGAATAAAATGAAAAGACTCTTAATTTTCCAAAAAGGATATGAGTTTGGGCTCCACCTTGGTCCAACCATCTTTGTTCAAAAGGGTCAACTCCAAAATGAAATTGTTGAAATCCTTTTAAGGTTCCTAAAACTGAAAGAATGCCCCAAACAATAAAAAAAGTATCTAAATCTTTGGATTTATTGAATAAGACGAACAACAATGGAATGGAAAGCCATTGATATAAGGCCACACCCCTCATGGCGTAAAACCAAGCTTCCAAACTCTGTGCTTCGGGATTTGCAATTTGCAATAAAATATAGCCCATCCAAATAGACACAACCAAAGTAAGAGGAGATTTAGCCTTATTCCATGGTATTTTAGTAGCAAACCCTTTAAAAAAGAGCGCGAGGTAAATTAAAACCAGTAAACCATCTATTGATAAACCCCAAGGTGCTGGAATGTAACGGGCAATACCTGTAACAAAAAAACCTAAAATAATAAGTAATATTATACCTGATTTTGGATACTTAAATATCGTATATATCAAAGCAATGGTAAAAATAAAACCAATAAAACCAACAAAACCAAGGATCCCAGTTTTAACAATTGTCAATGTTATAATCAATAAAATTACCAGAACAGAGGCGAGTACATTCAGATTAAGAAATCGGTTAGAACCAGAATTTACTTCAAAAGGGTTTTTATAATTTTGAAAAGAACTCATGACTAATTTTTTGAAAACTTAAGTTCCTTTCTTGTTCTAATAAATTGCTCCCATAACGACTTGTAGAACCTGTTACCTGTTTTAAAAATTTCAATTGTTGAAAAATTGAATTCCTTATTTAAAAAATATGCCCCTAAACCTATACCAACACTTGTAAAAATAAGGGTGGCAATTGCGACCATTTCAAGAGATTCAAAAACAAATACTGAAATAACATCGCCAATTATATTTGTCAATAACATTATGAATACTTTAATAGCATTAATTTTAGGCCTGTTTATACTGTCCAAACCTATTCCTGTCATTCTATCTATAGGTAACAGTATACCATAGACTGAAAAAATTCTTACCAGAGATACAATATTAAATTCTGAAGATTCTAAATTCAAGTATTGATATCCAGAAACTAGAACTACAAATTGTTCAGCAAACACAAAAGTGATTATAGATATAAAAACAAATAAATAGGTCAATCCACCTGAATAACTGTAGAACAAATTTTTTACCTCTTTAACATTTCCTTCCAAACTCGCTTTTGACATTTTTGGAAACGCTGTAGCAGCAAAACTTCTTAAAGGAATCTGTTGCAATTCGGTTAATTTTAATGGAATACTGAATAACGCAACAGCTGCACTTCCAAGTGGACTTATACTTATTATGATTAGATCAGCATTTCTTAACAGATTGGTACCTATTAAGGTGAACGTGCTGTATTTACCAAAATTCAATAAAGTTGAATTTGTTGTTTTATTGGCTTTCTTTATATATTTCAAACCGTCCCAACCTTTAAAAATAGACAGTAAAGAAGTTATTAGATTAACTAAAAGTAAGGCCCAGACAAGCTCTAGTACTGATAGGTTTAATAGGATTGTATTCAACACTAAAAATGAAAAGAACAATCCACTATTAATGGCTTTGATCCTTAGAATTTTTCCGTATTCCATTTTGGCCTGTAATACGATTAATGCATTGTTCCATGGAAGGTTTATAAATGCCAACAATGGATACCAAGTAAAAAACAATTCATAAACTGAATGACTTATAGCATCTTTAAAAAAGATGTTAGCCATAATCATAACAAGAGCTATTATTGCCGTACTAATCAAACTTATTAGTACATTAGAACCTATTAGTTTTTCACTTTGATCTTTAGACGCACCAGATAAAAATCTCACAAGTGCATTGTTAGTAATTCCAAAACGTAGCATTTCGACCAATGAACCACCAGAAATAAAAATTACCCATTGTGCAAAGTTTTCGGGGTCCAAACTTCTTGCCAATAACGCAAAACCCGCAAGTCCTAACACAGCAATAACAAGATTTCCCGCCAACGACAGGAAATTGTCTTCTCTTACTATTTTTGAAATTATTTGGTACATATTTTTTTAAATGTGACTCTTTATATAAAACTGAAAGCGAAGAATGTTTTTGATTCTCTTTCTAAAATTGGATCGTTGCTTTGGCAATTCTCCCAATAGTGTTTCCACCTCATCTAATTCAACTCCATTGATAACAAACTGAAGTTTTGAAGGCACAATCTCTTTAATGTTGTCCAATAAGTTTTCATCTGCTTTGGACCATAATCTGTTTGATCTACATATCAATAGCGCCAAATCTGACGATCCTATTAAATCTGCCGGATAATTAGTTTCTAAAATATTGGGCAGTTCAATAATCACAAAATCATGTTCTTGAATTGACGACTTAATTCCTTTAATAGTCAATTCTTCATAGCTTTTTGCATTATAAAACTCTGAATTCACTTCATAGGTCATAAATTCAGATTCATTTAAATAATCTGATGGATGTGCTAAAAATGGATGACTATAATCAATCCTTGGATCTTGATAACCTAACAACCGATGTAATAGCGTAAATTGACCGGATCTGATATTAGGCTTTTCAAAATTTGAATGATTCAAAACCAAAACAGAGTTACCTGCATGTTTAAGTTTTCTAGCTATATTAGTTGTTAAAACCGTCTTCCCTTCATTTTTTTGAGTACTAAATAAAGTTATAACCTTTGTTTTATTTGTCCTTTCCTGTGCTTTAAGGGTATGGTTAAGATTTTGCATGAAAAGATCCATAAGCCTTTCCTGAATACTGATCAAATCTACTTTGTCATTTGCCTTGAAAATTTTGGAAAACATTCCCATTTCAGTTATTTTAAGCTTCTCTTCTGCTACACTCACATTTTTTAAAGTATCATCAAAAAATTTCATAACCAATATGGTGCCCAGCAATAAAATGAAACTCACAAATACAATAGCGATTATGATTATTTTTCTCTTTGATGGTATAGGTTTTAAAGGAAAATATGGAGGGTCCACTGCCTTTAAATTACTGGATAACTGAGTGTCTTGATATTTTAATTTTGCCAAGTTTAAGCCATGTAATATTTCTAAATACTCTTGTTCAGCAACATTAATTTGACGCTCAATTTTTTTAAGGTTTGCACCTGCTGGTGCATATTTTGCGTACTGTTGCTGAAATTCATTGTTTTGCTTATTCATAACGTCAAGCCTTGCTTTGAGTCCTTCAGTTTCAACAACTTTATCGACCCATTCAGGCAATACTTTTGAAGTGGGAATACCTTCAATAGAATTTTGATGAGTGTATAGTTGAGCTACACTTGATTTAATTTCATCTTGAAGTATTGAAGCTTGTTTTTTAAGGGCTTCAATGTTTTGGGAATTTTTAGAATCTCCTGATTTTGCTTCATTCATTGCAATCTCATAATTCAATTCTCCCAATCGTTTTTTGTTATCTAGAATTCGATTGCTCTTTTCCTGAACCAACTCTTGTATTTCTAACTTTTGCTCTAATTTTTTTGTGGACGCTTCTGAACTGGCTAGTTCAGCTCTTTTTTTATTGTATTCCACATCCATATCTTCCTTTACAATAGCAACCGCCTTACTTTGCTCATAATAGTTTATTATGCTATTTTCTTGGTTAAAATTTAATAAGACCGACTCAATGTCTTTTAATTTATTTTCAGATTGACTTAATTGTGATTCAAAATATTTTATCACAGCATCTGAACCATTTTCTTTAAGATCTTTATATTTTTTGATACAAACCTCATTAAATATGGCTAGTGTTTGTTGACAAATACCTGGGTCTTCTGCTTCATAACTTAATTTTACCAAATCGCTGTTTGAAACACGCATTGCTTTTACTTTTGAGATTGCTTCTATAGAATAAAAAGGATGGTCGTAGTTTAATAATGAATAAACGAAATTAGTATTATCGCTTTTCATTAAGTGCTTAAGATTGGCTACCGTTTGCTCATAAGCTGTGCTATCTACTGATTCAGGAATTGTATTAATATATGTGTCACTATTATAATTGAAATTTAGTGTGTCTGATATATTAGACTTTACTACGAAATCATATATTTCTAGTGGGATATCTTCTTTTATTTCTTGAAAAGTTTTTTGTGAAATGAACTTACTGTTTGGCTCATTTAAAAGCAAATGTTGACTTAATAATCTAACAGCAACTTCTTCTTGAGTTTCTCTAGAATTAATAATGTTTAAAAGATTATCAAAAGCAATATTTGTAGCAAAATAATTAAATGATTTATCCATTTCTATTGATGACCCCGTTGCTAAACCAGTATAAAGCATTGTTTGAGAATAATAGTTATGCTTTGGATTACTAGTTAAAAGCATTGCCAATAATCCCGTAAGAATTGGAACTAATACAAGAATTACCTTATGCTTTAAAATTAATTTTATGAATTCAATTAGTTTCATTGAATGAAATTTTACTTTACAGATTAATATTTTAATTCAAAATTAATGCCTTATAAAGGGTAAACACCTTTAATTTCGATGGGGAGAAAGTAAGTGTAGATGAATGGAAACTTTGTAGTGTTTAAGCTAAATAGCTTTATAGAATTTCAACTCCAGTTAAATTTTCCAATAGTTTTTTGGAAACTAAAAACTCAGACTTTGACTCTTCAAATTCAGCAGCTATTCTTGAAGTCATATCTGAAATTCTTACATATTCTGATATTGCTATCAAACCATTTTTAAATTCTTTTTCAACCATTTCCATATTTACTCTGGCATTCCCTAAGTTAGAAGCTCTTAATTCGAGTAAGTTCTGTTTGAGCAGTAAATCTTCATAATATCGTATAACTAATTCTCTCAATTCATCCTCTTGAGATTTTGCCAAATTTTTGGCTTGTTCAAGTTCTGCTTTAGCTTGTTTAATTTGAGATTTGCGATTAATAACATCAAAAACAGGAATCTTTAAATACAATCCAACGTTGTAATTAAGTTGTTGTGTATTACTACCTAAGTTAACCGAAGTGTTGTCCCCTGTAATTGTTGAAAAATTATTGAAAGTTCCATATCTGGTGTCTGCCTGAATCCCAAAATTTGTGGTCCAATTTTGACGTTTATTTTTTAAGTTAGATTCCTTGGCTTCAATTTCCAATTT
>JAHEDS010000043.1 GCA_024641135.1 Flavobacteriales bacterium | reverse complement strand
CCTGTTTGCTCTCTAAATCTATCTACAATAGCATCTTTAGTTTTTTGAGCGATATATAGTGAATTGGTAAATAAATCTGAATGAATAGTGGCATCAATGGCCAATGTACCAGTAGGTTTTAAATAGTCTTCCCATGGCATATTTTTAATTTTATCGTATAAATCTTGCTCACCGGTAACCACAAAAGTATCTATAGGTTTTAATATTTTAATGGCTGTTCGCAACGCTAGATTGGCTTTGTACATAAATCCTTTATCACCAGAAAAACTAACGTTTCTTATACCAGACTTCACTTCTTGTGCTCCAAGTTGTGTTAGTTCATTCGCTAAAAGGTCTTCAAAGCCAAACAAAGTTTTGGCTACCATTGTAAAATTATTGTCCATGAATTATAATAAATAGATTACAAAAATAGCTTAATTTTGTGTGAGTTTTAGAGTTAATTAACAAATAGGTTAAGGATTGTAACGACATCCTTTTGTTGTAAACAAAAGATATAGTGAAAAGCCTGACCGCACTTTAGTGGGGTAACCACATAATAAAGCATATGGCTGAAGATAGTTTAGAATGGTTTACATCATGGTTTGACACACCATTTTATCACATACTATACAAAGACAGAGATGATGCTGAGGCGCATGCTTTTATGGATAATCTTACCAATTATTTAAATATTCCTGAGGGCGGTGCTATTTTAGATTTGGCTTGCGGTAAAGGCAGGCATTCTTTATATTTAAACACCCTTGGTTATGATGTGACTGGTGCTGATTTATCTGAAAACAGCATTGACTTTGCCAAGCAATTTGAAAACACCCATTTACGCTTTAAGGTTCATGATATGTGCCAACCTTTTAATCAACAATTTGATGCTGTTTTTAATTTATTTACCAGTTTTGGTTATTTTGAACATGATGAGGATAACTTAAATACCATAAAAGCCATAAAAGCCAATTTAAATGAGACCGGTTTTGGAGTTATAGATTTTATGAATTTAGATTTTGTATTGGAGAATTTAGTTATGGAAGAGGTTAAAGTGGTTGATGGCATTACTTTTTTTTTAAAGCGCTACGTGCAAGACGGTTATTTATACAAGGATATTAATTTTAAACATAAAGAAAAAGAGTATAGTTTTCATGAACGTGTAAAGGCTTTTAGTTTAAGTGATTTTGAAACTTTATTTGAACAGGCAGGTGTTTATTTATTAGATATTTTTGGAGATTATAAACTGAATAAGTTTAGACCAGAAACTTCGGAACGATTAGTAATGATTTTTAAATAGAATTACATGTTAAACATTTTACTTCCCATATTTAGTGTGCTTTTAGGTTTTTTAATTGTGGTGGCCTTAAAACCATCTCAACGTAAAAATTTAAAGTTATTATTAGCGTTTAGTGGGGCATTTTTACTCTCTATTACTGTATTTAACTTTTTACCTGAAGTGTATCATCATTATGATAAATCTATCGGATTATTCATTATGATTGGAATCATGCTTCAAATTGTTCTGGAATTTTTCTCGAAAGGTGCAGAACATGGGCATGTTCATTTAAATAAAGACAGTGCTATATTTCCGTGGTTATTATTTATAAGCTTATGTATACATTCGGTTTTAGAAGGTATTCCTATTGAAGCACACCACAATTTAATATATGGTATTATTATCCATAAATTACCTGTTTCCATTATTTTAGCAACCTTCTTTTTAGCTTCTAAACTGAGCCGATTTAAAATTGCTTTTTTTCTAATTACTTTTGCTTTAATGACGCCTCTGGGCGTTATTTTATCTCAGTATATTGAATTGTTACAGGCTTATTATTACGAAATTTCAGCCTTAGTTATTGGTATCTTTTTACATATTTCAACGACCATTCTATTTGAAAGCAACGAAAACCATAAGTTTAACTTAACTAAATTGATCACTATAATTATTGCTATTATAATCGCTTATTTCATGTAATGTTTAGTAAAGAAGAATCGCGTATTTTAAGACATGAATTCTGGATTAGTTTTGGTAAATCCTTTCCCAGAAAGTGGATTTTATATGATACCAAAATAAAAGGTTTTAGTTTTAAATTTCATTTTGACACGAAACAAGCACTGGTCGCACTTGACCTTGAAGATGACTTGGAAAACCGCATTAAATACTGGGAAAAACTTCAGTCATTACGTTCTATTTTAAATGACGAATACCTCCCAGACATTGTTTTTGAAGAAATGTATTTACTAGATAATGAGAAGGAAATTTCAAGAATCTATGTGTCTTTAAATAAAAAAGTGTCTATTCATAATAAAAATACCTGGCGTGATGTTATGGAGTTTTTCAACGAAAAAATGTCTTTATTTGAGTCTTTTTTTAACGATTACAGAGATATTTTAGAAGACTAATTTCTCCATTTTATAATCGTCCATTATAAAACCATTACCAATATCGGTAATCATTTCTTTCACAATTTTAAAGCCCATGGCTTTATAGGCTTCAATAGAATTTAAATTAAACTTATTAACAGCTAAAGAGATAGTTTTACAATTCGTTTCTAAAGCTTTCTCCTCTATAAACTTCATTGCTGAATTGCCAATCTTTTTTCCTCTAAATTCTTTAGATATATATATTTTGCTCAAAAACAAGGTCTCCTCCTGCTTTTTAATGGATATATAACCTACAAACTGGTTATTATAGTGAATCATATAATATTCATACCCTTCTTTAAATTGTGAAAACATGGCTTCAGCAGACTGAAAATTTTTAACCATATAATCTACTTGTTCAACACCAATAATGGGAATGTAATGTTCTCGCCAAATAATATTTGCTAATGACGCAATAGCTTCAAATTGCTGTTTTGTGGTCGCATTAATAATATTAGTCATACCTTCTAAACTTTAAAATCTCTTAAATGACATAATAAAAAATCATAAAAAAATGACAAATAGCCCCTGCCAGTACAAATAAGTGCCAAATGACATGATTATATGGAATACGATGAATGGCGTAAAAAACAATACCTATAGTGTAAGACAAACCACCGGCAAAAATAAATAATATGCCATTGCCCAAGTTTTTACTGAGGTTTGTAAAGTCAAAAATAATGAGCCAGCCCATTACTAAATAAAGTAAAGTTGAAAAAATTTCAAATCTACCAGTAAAGAACAATTTTAAAATAACACCAACGAATGCAATTCCCCAAACCACATAAAACAGCGTCCAGCCCAAACTATGCTCTAATGATATAAGTAATACTGGTGTATAGGTTCCAGCAATAAGTAAATAAATACTTATATGATCTACAATTCTAAAATAGTGCTTTTTACGTTCACTTTTTACTGAATGATAAAGTGACGATGCTGAAAATAAAACGATAATAGAAATTCCGTAAACAATGACACTGAACAAACTATAAGCCGTTTTATGAGTATCAAAAACAATGAGTAATATAAGGGCTGCAATTCCCAATAAAGCTCCTAAACCATGTGTTTGAGCATTTAATTTTTCTTCAAAATGAGATTGTATTTTCATGACATTCCTCTATGGGGTTTTATGCTTTATCCATTTATCGGTTAAATCATAAAAGTTATATTCGTGTGCAGCTTTTTGTCGCTTTAAAACGCCACTCATAAAATTTCGCTGTAAAATATCTTCAATCAAAAAGTCTTCCTTAACATTCAATGGGTCATATCCTTCTTTTAAAGATAAATCGAACATACTAGCGGTAGTATTATACCAAAAGGCACTCCAACCACTGCGCAATTCTTTTACCAAATTAAAAGTAGTTTCCCCCGTTTGCCGGTGTATTAACTTAATTAAAATTTGACCTTCTGTTCGTGTGAATTTTTTTAATTTTTCTGAAAACTCACCTTCAATATATTTTTGAATCACCTTAGTATATTTCTTTTTCTCCCGCTTGCTTTTCAATTTTTCTAAGCGTGAGTTTAAAGAATCCAGTCTGTCTGCGGCTAGTTTTGCAAAAGGATATACCTTTATGGTTTTCCGTCTTAAAATTAAATAGCGCATTCTATCTTCATTGCTATCAAATTTCAACTTATTAAGTACTAAAACCTCATCCAAATCGATTATTTCTCTCGGAATAGAATCGCCGTCAATAATATAATAATCATAATCTGTTGAATCCTTTTCAGTTTCAATTACCTGAGAAAAAAGAAAGAATGGGAAAAGTATGAATATATAGGGCCAAAAATTCATATTTAAATATAACTTCAATTTTTATTCAAAATTAATAATTTACTCGCTTTAAAAACCTTTTATTTTCATAAATATTGTTTTTATCATCATGAAATAGTTAGTTTATTTTTTATAAAAAAAATGCTCAAAAACTATTGGTTTTGAGCATTTTCTTGATTTAAGTTTATTATAATTCTCTCCGATTATCATCTGAGCTCGTGTCAATTAATTTATTATAAGGATCTACACCTACCTCCGTTGGCTTTTCATCAACTATGATGGTAATTTTATTATTAATTTCGGTGATCTTATGTTTCTTCAAATACAGGACTTTCTCTTTCTTTTTGCCTTCAATTTCTTCTTCAGAAAAAACTCCTATATCAATATAATCAGCCAAAGGGGCTGATAATTCTGGTTTTTTCATGCTTTCAGTTTGATAACTTAAAGTATCCCCCGCTTTTCTTCCATAGTATTTTCTACCCAATTCATTATTTCGGTATTTGCTTACATTAAATTCAATATCTACCTGATACTTTCCATTATCTAAAACCTTTGAGGATACATCCACAATTCTGTTAGAATAAAGCGTAATGGTTTCGAACATGTCATGTATTACATAATGCAAACTGTCTGGAGTTGCTTTTTTAATGTAGTTAACCATATCTACCGAAGTCGTATATGGCGGCTCCTGAAATTTCACTTTTTCAACATAACTCTTTAAAGCATTATTCAAATTATCTTCTCCAATATAATCGCTCAATGCGTAGAATACCAACGATCCTTTCTGATACCGAATATAGCCCTGACCATCATTATACATTAGGGGTTTTTCGCGTTTAGTTTCAAAAGTACGTTGCGTTAAATAATCGTCTAACGCTTTCTTTAAAAACTTACGCATTTTAGTTTTACCTTGTTGATGTTCTAAAACTTTCAGGGACACATATTCTGAAAGACTTTCAGATAACATGGTTGCCCCTAAAACGTCGGCTCCAATTACCTGATGGGCCCACCACTGATGTGCTACTTCATGAACGGTAATAGCAAAAGGATAATCTACCCCGCCCTCATCCGTATCGTCAACATCTGCTATAAAACCAACTCCTTCAGAAAAAGGAATGGTATTTGGAAATGATTGTGCAAAACTTCCGCTAGTTCTTGGGAACTCAATTATCCTAGCTTGTTTATGCTGGTAAGGACTAAAGTTTTTTGAATTATAATCTAAGGAAGCCTTCATACCAGCCATCATTCTGTCTAAATTAAACTCATGCCCTTTGTGATAGTATATTTCTAAATTCACATCATGCCATTTATCTTTTTTAACCTCATACTTAGCAGAATTAAAGGCATAAAAATTTAATATTTTACTATCCATTTTATAATGAAAATAGCGTCTATTACCTTCTTTCCATTCTTTCTGTAAATATCCTGGCGCAATGGCTATCTGGTCCAATGACGTACTCACTTTAGCTTCAAAATCTATCCAATCTGCATCTTTTGATATATAGGTGTTTCCTAAAGCAGTTGAATCTGTTGGTTCGGGTTTTAAATCATTGTCAGGTAAATCGTATTTTTTTCTAACCTCATTATCTTGTAATTCAAAACTGCTATTGTAACCAAGTGATGGAAACATTTGAAAATTATTAATAAAGGTTCCGTTAAATAATACAGGCGAATTATTTCTCAATAAAGTATTAGCCTTATTATTTACGGTAAAACTTAATTGTAAACTATCTCCAGGTAATAACGCTTGTTTTAATTTATAGATATTAAAATTAAAAACAGTGTCTTTTGACACTAACTCATTTGGCTTATTAAATTTAAAAGTACTCGGATAATTATTATAGTTTAATAAAATACTGTCAATAGCAACTTTAGATTTGTTTACCATCGTAAACGTTCCATTCGCATCAAAATTTAATTCTTTAGGAAAAATGTTTACGTTGCAATTTACAGCTACTATTCTTGGTTGGATAGCCTTTTCATATTTCTTATAAGTCTTCTCCCAGGTCACAGACCGTTGTTCTTGTTCTTTAGAGGACGTTCGCTCATTAATTACATTATTTTCATAATAAATAGTAAATCCTAAGCTTAAAAAAACCAATAAACTAATAATAAATCCAATTAATACAATTCCATGAAACCTAGTTTTTGCTATTCTTAATCGCTCTTTAAACGAATCTGGAAGTCCCCTTACCCAAAATAAGGCAGAAAGACATAATAAAGCAATTCCTCCAATAAACCAATAGAATCTGTGTATTAAGTAAGGTGATAATGAAGCCCCATAGCCATTCATATCTGAGTATTGAAATCCTGGCGCTTGGTTGTATTTAAAAATGGCTTGTTCTATGCCTGCAAATGATAAAAATGGGATACCAATTGAAATAACTAACATTACAAATAAACCTAAATATGGATTTCCTATAAGAATCTGAATAAACAACGACAAAAACGCCCAAATAGCAAATCCTATAAAATTGAGCATATATAATTCATACAAATAGTGCCCAATTTCAAAATCATAATACCCGTTATAGATTTGAATGGTCATACCTCCTATCATAATCACAATCAATAATAAAGCCTGCATTTTTAATAAGGCGATTAATTTTGATAACAACAAACTCCAGTTTGGAATTGGAGTGACATCAACTAAATGATTCATGTTATCCATTTTGCCTCTATGCACTAACATCCCGGCATATAAAAAGGTAAGGATATTAATAAATAAAGAGAAACTATTACCTGGAAGCAATAGCATTTGCCAAGTTACTGGTAAAGTTTTGGTGCCAAATAACTGACCTAAAGCAGTTGCTGATATTAATATAAAAATTAAACCTACTAAAACGATACTAATAAATGGCCAGCTTTTAACAATGTACTTTAAATCAATATTTGATAAACGCCAGGTGGTTTTTAAATTTTGAATAAATGAAAAATCAAAGGTCACTTTAGGTAAATGAACTCTAGTAATACCCCCAAAATTACTTTTTGTTGATCGTTCTCCTTTTATTTTTCTAAATGAAAAAGAAACGGCATTTTGACTAAATGTGAAAAAATGAAAAACTAATGCAAACACAACTGAAGCGATTCCCATCCATATTAATCTGTTATAAATTATAACCCCTTTTACAGGTAATAACATTTCGTTTTGTTCGGTAACTGTCCAATATCGTGTATAATAATTAGCTGCTTCTGCCCCAAATGGATCTAAAAGAGCAGAAATGAGTCTGTTTTCAGGGTCTGATAATAAATTAGCAACAATTCCTTGAATAAGCATTAATAAAACTACGGTTATAAACCCGGCGGAGATATTTCTTGTAAAAGTAACTACAGCAAACACAATAGCTCCAAATAATAATATATTAGGAATGATATAAACAAAATAAGCCTGAAAATAAGCTTCAAAGAAAATAGGACCAACAATATCCTGATTAGTTCCTGGCAATCTAAAACCAATAATCATTCCCAATCCAATAACTAGGGTGATAATGGTTACAATAGTAATTCCTGAAAGGAATTTAGCAATTAAATAATTGGCCTTTGAAAAGGGATAAGAATACAAAATAGTATGCATATCACTTTTGTAATCTCTATAAATAGAAACTCCTATAATGGATGGGAACAAAAAGAAAATAAACGTTGTTAACCCATTAAATAATCCAACAACACCTATTGGTGAATTAACAACTTTTGATGAGCCTGTGGAAACAGTCATAAAATCAAAAATCCCAGCAGCACTAGAGGAAAGAAACAATGACAATATTAAAAATATGGCCATATAGATATAAAAGGCTGGTTTTTTTAACCAATACTTTAATTCGTGAATGTATATAGTAGAAAACATGTATTTATAATTTTAAATGAAATAAATTGCAATATTTAAACCAAAATAGGTTCCTCCTTTAATGCAATAAAATACACATCATCTAATTGCGGTTTGGCGTCTTTAAAATCATCAGCTGGTTTTTCTAAGGAATGAACTCTGATATTTAAAGTGTTATCCTGATTGTAGTTTGATGAAAGTACTTTGTAAGTAGCCTCCATAAATTCAAGCTCATCACGGTTTATAATCTTAGTCCAAATTTGTCCTTTAATCTCCTTAGTTGCCTCTGATGGCGTTGTATGTTTCAAAATTTGTCCGCCATTTAAGATAGCCATTTCATGACATAATTCTTTAACATCATCAACAATATGTGTTGAAAAAATTACGGTGCAATTTGTTCCTACTTCGCGCAACACATTTAAAAACCTATTGCGTTCTGCAGGGTCTAATCCGGCAGTAGGCTCATCTACTATAATTAATTTGGGATTATTCAATAATAACTGTGCTATACCAAAACGCTGTTTCATACCTCCAGAATAACCTGCAACTTCCTTCTTTCTTACATCATATAAATTGGTAATTTCTAGAACTTCTTTAACTAATTTTTGTCGATCTGATTTAGTCTGAACTCCTTTTAAAGTAGCAAAATAATCCAATAAATCTTCTGCAGACATTTTAGGATAAACACCAAAGGACTGAGGCAAATATCCTAATACTTTCCTCAAAGCCATTTTATCATTCAGCACATCAATATCTCCAAAGCTAATAGATCCAGAATCGGGACTTTGCAATGTGGCTATAGTCCTCATTAAAGTAGATTTTCCGGCACCATTTGGTCCTAGCAATCCAAACATCCCAGCCCCTATTTCTAAACTTAGATTATCAATTGCTTTTACACCGTTCTTATAGGTTTTGGTTAATTCTTTAATGACGAGTTTCATACTTATGGAATTATATCGAGTTATTTATTAATAATTGGTGTTAAAATAGTCATTTTTGTTACAAAATAGTGAATAATGGATGGTAAAAAGTAAATAAATCATGCTATTTTTACAGAAATTAAATGCATAATAACATGTCAAAAAAATCAATTTTAAACAAAAAGTCAATGGCTTTTTTAGAAGCCTATTTAAATAATGCATCCCCAACTGGTTATGAATGGGATGGTCAAAAATTATGGATGGATTATTTAAAACCTTATGTTGATGAGTTTATCACAGACACTTATGGAACTGCGGTTGGAGTTATTAATCCTAAAGCAAAATATAAAGTGGTAATTGAAGGTCATGCAGACGAAATTTCGTGGTATGTTAATTATATTTCAGATAATGGTTTAATCTATGTCATTAGAAATGGTGGAAGTGACCATCAAATAGCTCCTAGTAAGATTGTTAATATTCATACTAAAAATGGTATTATTAAAGGTGTTTTTGGATGGCCTGCTATTCACACCAGGGACAAAGGAAAAGAAGAATCACCAAAACCTGAAAATATATTTATTGACTGTGGTTGTAAATCAAAAGAGGAAGTAGAAAAATTAGGAATTCATGTTGGATGTGTTATTACCTATCCTGATGAATTTCATATTTTAAATAATGATAAATTTGTTTGTCGTGCTTTGGACAACAGAATGGGAGGTTTTATGATTGCTGAAGTAGCTAGATTGCTTCATGAGAACAAAAAAACATTACCTTTTGGGCTGTATGTTGTAAATTCTGTTCAGGAAGAAATTGGGCTTAGAGGGGCTGAAATGATTACTCAAAATATTAAGCCAAATGTAGCTATAGTAACCGATGTTACTCATGACACATCGACTCCAATGATTGAAAAGAAAGTTCAAGGAGATTTAGAAATGGGTAAAGGACCAGTCATTGCTTACGCTCCTGCCGTTCAACAAAAACTTCGTGATTTAATCACTGATACAGCTGTGGCCAACAAAATACCGTTTCAACGAAATGCCTTATCAAGAGCTACAGGAACAGATACCGATGCTTTTGCTTACAGTAATGGCGGTGTGGCTTCTGCGCTAATTTCTTTACCATTACGTTATATGCATACAACAGTGGAAATGGTGCATAGAGATGATGTTGAAAATGTGATAAAACTTATTTATGAATCGCTATTAAATATTAAAAATGGTGAGTCGTTTAGTTATTTTAAATAATAAATAATAGAAAGGTTTCTACTAATTTAGGAACCTTTTTTGTTTGTATGGAAGATGAATATATAGACATTGTAACCAAAGAAGGTCAAGCAACTGGTGAAAAAGCTTTAAAATCTGAAATTCATTCTAAAGGCTATTATCACAATACTGCTCATATCTGGTTATATACTAAAAACGGTGAAATTCTGTTAGCTCAAAGAGCAGCAACTAAGTCTATTTGTCCGCTTTTATGGGATGTATCAGTCGCAGGACATGTAGATGCTGGTGAATCGATTATTCATGCAGCAATTAGAGAAGTAAAAGAAGAAATAAGCTTAACTCTTACTCCAAAAGATTTAAATAAAATAGGGATATTTAAATGTTTTCAAACCTACCCTAAAGGTATATTTGACAATGAATTTCACCACACATTTATTGCTAAATTAAACGTATCAATAAGCGAATTAATCCCTCAAGAAGGAGAAGTTGAAGATTTAAAATTAGTCACTTTTAAGTCATTCCAGGAACTCATAAATAATATTGGCCAGAACAATCATTTTATCGCTTCCAATAAAGCATATTACGAATTTGTTTTAGAACAAGTGGCTAAATTAGTTGATTAGTATTAGTCGGTAAAATCTATTAATTTTTGGTTTTATAAATTAATTTTATAAAACTTTTTTGATTTTCTAATAACTCATAATTTCTATTATAATCGTTATCTTTATAGAAATAAAAAATATCATTTTATGAATTTTAAGGTCAATGTAAATTCTGATTTAGAAGTAGATATTTCTTCAGAAGACGTTTCAAAACTAGACACAGTTAAAATTTCAAACACCTCGTATCACCTTCTACACAATAACAAATCTTACCAAGCTGAAATAATAAATTCAGATTTTAATAAAAAGTCATATGAAGTAAAAATTAATAATAATCTTTATAACATAAGCATATTAAACAATTTAGATGTTTTAATTAAAGAGATGGGGTTTTCGGTTGGATCTACAAAGCATATCGATTATATTAAGGCTCCCATGCCTGGTTTAATATTAGAAATTAATGTTAAGAAAGGACAAAAGGTCAAGGAAGATGATCCTTTACTAATCCTTGAAGCTATGAAAATGGAAAATGTATTAATTTCCCCTCGAGAAGGCATAATCAAATCAATTTCAGTAAAAAAAGGAGACGCGGTTGATAAAGGTACTTTATTAATTGAATTTGAAAAATGAAACAGGGCCAAGAAATAAAAACCATTGATGATTATATTTCCCTATTTCCAACAGAAACACAAAATATTCTTCAAGAAATAAGAACTACGATTGCAAATGTAGCCCCAGAAGCATCAGAGGCAATCAGATATTCCATGCCTACTTTTAGGTTAAATGGCAATATGCTTCATTTTGCTTGTCATAAGCAGCATATAGGTTTTTATCCTTCACCTTCAGGTATTACTAAATTTGTTAATGAATTAAAACCGTACAATACGTCAAAAGGAACTATTCAATTCCCATTAGATAAACCAATTCCACATGATTTAATTTCCAAGATTGTTAAATTTCGTGTGACAGAACAAAAAGCTAAAAAATGAAAAAAATATTAGTAGCAAACCGTGGTGAAATAGCTATAAGGGTTATGAAAACTGCTCAAAAAATGGGTATTAAAACCGTTGCCGTTTACTCTACTGCCGACAGACATGCACCTCATGTAACATTTGCCGATGAAGCGGTCTGTATTGGTGAACCACCTTCAAATCAATCCTATCTAAGGGCCGATAAAATTATAGAAGTTGCTAAGAAATTAAATGTGGATGCTATACACCCTGGGTATGGCTTTTTAAGTGAAAATGCCGATTTTGCCGAATTATGTGAAAAAAACAAGATCATTTTTATAGGACCACGATCTAAAGCCATAAAAATTATGGGTAGCAAGCTGGCAGCCAAAGAGGCTGTTAAACATTATAACATACCCATGGTTCCGGGGATTGATGAAGCAATTACAGATGTTTCGAAAGCAAAACTAATCGCTAAAGAAATTGGTTTTCCAATTTTAATCAAAGCCTCAGCAGGTGGTGGTGGAAAAGGAATGCGTATAGTAGAAAAAGAAAACGATTTAGAGTCCCAAATGAATCGAGCCATTAGTGAAGCAACCTCTGCATTTGGCGATGGGTCTGTTTTTATTGAGAAATACGTAAGCTCTCCAAGGCATATTGAAATTCAAATCATGGCTGATAATCATGGTAATGTACTTCATTTTTTTGAACGTGAATGTAGTATTCAAAGACGTCATCAAAAAGTTATTGAAGAGGCGCCTTCCGCTATTCTAACCCCAAAATTAAGACAGGAAATGGGGGAAGCCGCAATAAAAGTTGCTAAATCTTGTGACTATTTAGGTGCTGGAACTGTTGAGTTTTTAATGGACGCCGATCATAATTTCTATTTTTTAGAAATGAACACCCGGTTACAAGTTGAGCATCCGGTATCTGAAATAATTGCTGGTGTAGATTTAGTGGAGCTTCAAATAAGAATCGCCCGAGGTGAAGCCTTAAATATGAAACAAGAAGATTTAAAAATTCATGGTCACGCCTTAGAATTAAGAGTTTATGCCGAAGATCCTTTAAATGACTTTTTGCCAAGTGTTGGGCATCTTGATATTTATAAACTCCCAATTGGCGAAGGTATTCGAGTTGATAATGGTTTTAAGCAAGGCATGGATATTCCAATTTATTATGACCCAATGCTTTCAAAATTAATAACCTTCGGAAAGACACGTGAAGAAGCTATTCAATTAATGATCAAAGCCATTGATAATTATGAAATTCAGGGTGTGCAAACAACTTTAGCATTTGGAAAATATGTCTTTGAACATGAAGCTTTTAAATCTGGAAATTTTGATACACATTTTGTGAAAAAATATTACTCACCAGAAATTTTGAAAAAACAAATAGAAGTAGAGGCTACATTAGCAGCGACCTTAGCTTTAAAACAATATTTACACGACCAAAAATTAGTTAGATTACCAAATCAATAGTCTATGGATTCAAAAATAAATAAACTAAACGAACGCATTGCTTTAGCGCATTTAGGAGGAGGGCAAAACCGAATTGAAAAACAACATGCCAAGAAAAAACTTACTGCAAGAGAACGCATTGAGTATTTAATGGATGAAGGTTCTTTTGAAGAAATAGGCATTTTGGTGACGCACCGAACTACCGATTTTGGTATGGAAAAAGAAATCTACTTTGGTGATGGGGTCGTTACTGGATACGGAACAGTTAATTCTAGGTTAGTTTATGTATATGCTCAGGATTTTACAGTTTTTGGAGGTGCTTTATCTGAAACACATGCCGAAAAAATATGTAAAATAATGGATTTGGCCGTGAAGGTTGGTGCTCCAATTATTGGATTAAATGATTCGGGAGGCGCAAGAATTCAGGAAGGTGTGCGCTCACTTGGTGGTTATGCCGATATTTTTTATAGAAATGTTCAGGCATCAGGAGTAATTCCGCAAATATCAGCAATCATGGGGCCTTGCGCCGGAGGTGCAGTTTATTCGCCAGCTATGACAGATTTTACGCTTATGGTTGAAAATACAAGTTATATGTTTGTAACTGGTCCAAATGTGGTAAAAACAGTGACTAATGAAAATGTAACTTCAGAGGAATTAGGAGGTGCATTTACACACGCCTCAAAATCTGGTGTAGCACACAAAACATCAGCAAACGATATCGAATGTTTAGAAGATGTAAAAAAACTATTGAGTTATCTCCCACAAAATAATAATGAAACAACTCAGAAAACAGGCTTCAAACTAGATAATGAAATTCGTGAGGTTTTATCAAATATTGTTCCAGATAATGCCAATAAACCTTATGATATGCATGATGTAATAAAGGGAATCATTGATACCGATTCATTTTATGAAATTCATAAAGAATACGCTGAAAATATCATAGTAGGATTTAGTAGAATTGCCGGAAGAAGTGTTGGAATTATAGCTAACCAGCCTATGTTTTTGGCCGGTGTTTTAGATGTTAATAGCTCGAAAAAAGCAGCTAGGTTTACTCGTTTTTGCGACTGTTTCAATATTCCACTATTAGTATTAGTAGATGTCCCAGGTTTTTTACCAGGTACTGATCAGGAATGGAATGGTATTATTGTTCATGGTGCTAAATTACTATATGCTTTAAGTGAGGCAACGGTACCACGTGTAACGGTTATAACCCGCAAAGCATATGGTGGAGCTTATGATGTAATGAATTCAAAACATATCGGGGCTGATTTAAATTTTGCTTGGCCAAGTGCTGAAATAGCTGTGATGGGTGCTAAAGGGGCTGCCGAAATAATCTTTAAAAAGGAAATTCAGGAAGCAGATGATTCAGATGCAAAATGGAAAGAAAAAGAAACAGAATATGCTGATAAATTTGCTGACCCATACAGAGCTGCAAGACGTGGTTTTATCGATGAAGTTATTCTGCCAAAAGAAACAAGAAAAAAATTAATTAAAGCCTTCTCAATGTTAGAGAAAAAAGAAGTTCAAAGACCAAAACGAAAACACGGAAATATCCCATTATAATTATTTAAAAATTTAACAATAATAAACATCCAAAAGAAGTTAAATATACGTATTTGCTGAAGGTATTAATAATAATTACCACTTAAACTTTAACACATTAATAATGTGTTAATTATATACATTTGCTCAAATTAATTTTATTGGATAGTATATGACAACAAAGGCCTTTTTTTTACTATTTATATTTAGTTCAATATTTCTTTCCGATAATCAAACTGGATTACCTATTAGAATAGATGATTCTAAAATTAAACCATTAACAGAGTTAAATAATTTTTCCATGCAAAAAAGCTTAGAAAAAGAACTTAATTCTAATCCTAAATGGAAAAAATTAATATCCCAAAAAAAGATGGCTGTTGGTGTTGTAGACCTTAGCAATCCGAATCAAGTTAAATACGCCAAGGTTAACGGAGATTTTATGATGTATGCAGCGAGTTTACCAAAAATAGCTATACTGCTTTCAGCTATGGATGCCTTAGATAAGGGGGAACTAAAAGAAACTTCTGAAATAAAATCTGACATGCGCATAATGATAGCTAAATCTGATAATCACGCCGCTACAAGAATGATTAATAGATTAGGATATGAAAAAATTGAAAGCGTTATGACGGATCCTAAATATATGTTTTACGACAAAGATAAAGGCGGTGGTCTTTGGGTTGGAAAACGTTATGGCGGTGGAGGTGACACGAATAGAGAACCTTTAAAAAACTTAAGTCATGCCGCCTCAGTTAATCAGGTATGTCGCTATTATTACTTGCTTGCAAATGGAAAATTAGTAAATTATGATCGTTCTAAGCAAATGCTAGATATTATGGGTAACCCAGATTTACATCATAAATTTGTTGGTATGATTGAAAAAATAGCCCCACAAGCAAAACTTTTTAGAAAATCTGGAACCTGGAAAACATATCACTCAGATTCTATTTTAGTCTGGGGTTCTGATACAAATAGAAGATATATCTTAGTAGCGTTAATAGATGATCCAAGTGGTGAACAAATCATTAGAAATTTAGTAACACCTATTGAAAAAGTATTAAAAATATCTAAACCAAAAAAATAAAACACATCTAGGTTTTAAAAAAATATGGTATTAAATACGGTTAAAAGAATTTTTGATATCAGAGAAGGAGAATTAAAAATTTCTTTCTTGATGCAAGCCTATATTTTTTTAATAATAACAACCTTATTAATTGTTAAACCAACGGTTAATGCTCTTTTTCTGTCCGAATTAGGTGTTGAAAGTTTACCCCTAGCCTTCTTAATTGTGGCACTTGTGGCCTTTCTTAGCTCCTTTTTTTATTATAAAGCACTTGCTAAATTTCCATTAAATAAAATTATTGAAACCACTCTAATCATTTCGATCGTTTTATTCTCAGGGCTAGGAATTATTTTAAATCTTCAATTTATAAATGTTTGGCTCCTTTACTTTTTTTATGTTTGGGTTGCTATCTATGCCGTACTATCTGCATCACAATTTTGGGTTTTGGCAAATTTGGTTTTTAATGTTAGAGAAGCTAAACGCATATTCGGTTTTATAGGCTCAGGAGCTATTTTAGGTGGTATTTTTGGTGGCTATTTAACTTCTTTGTTGGTTCCTTGGATTGGTATTGAAAATTTAATGTTTGTTGCAGCTTTATTATTAGTCATATGTACTCCCTTGCTTCGACAAATTTGGAAATTACGGGTTCAAAATCTAAACACTTTTAAACAAAAGAAAAGAACAATATCAAATGTAGACAAGCCTTTTACATTAATTAAAAATTCGAAACATTTAACCTATATAGCAGGCATCGTTGCAGTTAGTGTTATCGTGGCAAAATTAGTTGATTATTTGTTTAGCGATTTTGCTTCGGCTTCCATTACAGACCCCGATGAATTGGCCTCCTTTTTTGCATTTTGGTTTTCTACATTTAACCTTATTTCTTTAGGAATTCAGTTATTTGTAACAAGAAGAGTTGTTGGTATTTGGGGCGTTGGATTTTCTTTAATTCTATTGCCTATAGGTATTTTTATTGGTTGTATTTTATTTTTTGTTATTCCAGAATTAGCTGTAGTGGTACTTATTAAAGCTATTGATGGTACCATGAAACAATCCATACATAAAAGTGCCATTGAATTATTATCGCTTCCGCTGTCATTTGATTTAAAAAACAAAACCAAATCCTATATTGATGTTGTTGTGGACAGTATAGCAACTGGTATTGCAGGCTTTATATTAATTTTTGTTGTAAAAGGTTTAAACCTTAATTCTTATTATATAACAGCTATTATTATTTTACTTGTTGGTATTTGGGTCTATTTTGTTTATAAAGTTCGGATTGAATATTTCAAAACATTCCGCGAAAACTTAGCAATAATTACTGAAAAAACTGAAAAAAATAAAAAACCTATTCAATCTAATAAATCCATTTTAAGTGGGATGAAAAATGTTTTTGAAAATGGTTCAGAAACGCAAATTCTTTTTATGCTTAATAAGCTTCAGGAAATTAATGATAAGCGTTTTGTTCTCGATGTTCAGAAATTATTAAAACATTCATCAGATAAAATTAAAACCGCTGCTATTCAAAATATGTATTTTCTAAATAATGCATCGTTGGTATCTGAGGTATCAGATTTGTTAAAATCTGACAATGAAGAACTGGTGCTTGCAACATTAGAATATTTATTATTACACGAAAGTAAAGATAGCAGGCATGTATACAACCAGTATTTGGATAATGAAAATATTAAAATTTCTAATGCTGCTTTACTTTGTCTAGCTCGCGAAGCCAAAGATAATCAACCCTTAAAACTAACTTTTCAATTAGAAAATCGTATTGCTGAAAAAATAGAATTTATTAGAAAAAACCCTGATGATATTTCAACTATTAAATTCCTTTTACGTACAATTGGTAATGCGAATTTTATAAAATATCACCCTTTTATATCTACCTACTTAGATAATTCAAATCCTGAAATTGTCCAGTCAGCAATTTATGCGGCAGGCTTAACAATGCACCCACAGTTTATATCCCCTCTATTAAGTTTCCTACCCAATAAACTTTACCGAGACAACACAAAAGAAGCATTATTGAATTTCGGAAATCAATTATTACCAATTTTATCATCAAAAATAAAAGACCGAACCGAACCTCTTGCTCTTTGCAGAAACATACCATTAGTTTTTGAATCTTTTAATTCTCAGGAAGCCATTAAATATTTATTTCCTTTATTATTAGATCGCGATTTGAGTATCCGACTAGAAGTTATTCGGGCTTTAAGCAACATTAAACGAAAATCACCGAGGTTAATATTTAATCAATTAAAAGTGGTAAAAATAATTTTTGATGAATGTAAATTATATCAAAAAACCCTTACTGCTATGCATACTGAAATTATTCAGCAGTACCGAAATAGAAGAAAAACTAAAATTTTAGTAAGTGCGGAAGAACGAGAAGCGAGAGCTGCTTTGTTAGATTTACTTGAGCACAGGCTGGAATCTGGGCTTGAAAGAATTTTTAAATTATTAGGCCTAAAATATCAGCAACAAGATGTAGATATCGCCTATTTGGGTCTAATGAGTGAAAAGCATGAAGCACAGCATAACGCCATTGAATTTTTAGATAATTTATTGACTGGTGATTTAAAAAGAACGCTGATTCCTATTATTGAAAACACAGTATTAGATATTACGTCTGATGAAGATATTCAAAAAATTCAACAAAAAATTCTCTCAGAATTTGAGTGTTTTCAACTGCTTTTAGAAGCTAATGATCAAAAATTAAAACTTGCCGTTTTATATTTAATACAAGTACAAAAAGACAAAAAGTATATCGCTTTAGTTGAAAAATGTATTCAAAATGACGATGATAAACTTAAAGGTTTTGCCTTAGAAACTTTAACAGTTTTAAAATCTAAGGAGTCTTTTTCTGGATAATTTTATCAATACTGGCAGCCAGCATCATATGATCTGTAGCCGAGTTTTTTCTTAAAACATTAGTCATTAAAACCACCATATATTTGCAATTATTAGGGTGTTCGACAATAATAACTGAATTCATAAAATTATTGACGTTACCCATATACTTACCACAAGTTTCACCACTTGTTTTATCACATTTATATAAGCTACCCGATTTAAAATAAACAGCAGCCTCTTTTAATGAAGGTGATTGTGCATAACGAATTCGTCTATCGGTCATATACATTAATCTCTTCATTTCTAAACTTGAAGCTTCATCAACGATATTCCCTTGTTCTAATTGAATTAAAAATTTCATTAAACCTATGGGAGTCCCTATGCTTCCACCCTTATCTCCCACATAGGTGTTGGCTCCTTTTGTAAAAAAACTTCCCAATCGCCATTCATCAGAAGTTATATTTAATGTTCTTAATGGCAAATTAACTACATCGTTCCCTAAATCGGTTAACTCCTTTTTAGGTGTATTTTTAAAGTAAGCATCCGCACCCTCTTGCGTTAAATCCGGATAATCTTTACCAAATGCATGCATTAGCATAACTTCTCTCCATACAATACTCGCTGCCCCATTATTACTAACGGAAAGCATATGATCTGCCCATTCAAAAAGTGAAAACACATCGCTTGCAATAACTTGTCTCTTCAGTAATTTTTTTGTTTCAATATTAAAAATTGGTATAGTATGTTCGTCCGTTAATCCCCAAACCCCAGCTTTTACCGACTTATTTCTTAATAGTTCCAATCGTTTTTCAAAATCATCAGGGTAAATATTTGCTAGCTCTGTAAACAGTCCTGTTAATACAGCTAATTTACCAACACTTCCCGGTTGGTATCCTAATGTTTCATTTCTACTAGCCAATCTTGTATGCTCCGGATCTGAAATATCTAAAACTGTTAACGAATAACTCTTATCAAGTCCTTTAAATAAAACATTTATATCCTTATCAAAATTTGGATCAACTTTCAAAAAGCAACTAAGACTATCATCTTTTTTCGAAACCAAATTTAATTTTATATCCATATAAGATTTCAAGGCTCCTGAAGGCAACTTGGACGTTTCAACTATTTCTCCACTTTTAATTAACTCTAAACGTTTTAATCTTTTAATTCCGGTACGTTCAAAACCATCAATTGGATAATAGTTAGAAACCGTAAAAGCAAAACATGCCATTGTTAAAATGAGTAATACAAATACTTTTTTCATAGCTAATTTATTTTTTCAGATAATAATATCTTCTTATTATTATCAATTTTCGGTGTAATTGATTGTAGGTATTCAGAACTCAAAGCCTTTTTGTTTTCAACAAAAGGACGTATTTGGAATAACCACAATTTATTATTTTGAAACCCTAATTCTACATCATAAGCCCCTTTATAATCTGAATGTGTTTCTTGAGGCATTGTTTTGCGTATGGTATTAGCAAAAGTTCTGATTTCATTTATATTGGTGGCATTCAATATTGGTTTTTCAAAGCTCGATATTTTCTTCTCAGTACCTCCCGTTTGTGGTAAACTATTATAATACATTTCACGCGATGGTGCTAAAAAACGTGTACCTCCAGAATTATATATTAAATATGTTTCTGCAGATTGCCCATCGACAGCTCCCCCGGCACCTCTACTAAAAGCGATAGTTAAATCTTTATCAACACCATTACTAATTCCTTTTGTGATTAAAACACCCGAATAATCAACATCTACACTCGGAATTACTAATATAGAAGGGAAAACATTTTCAGGATTTAATAAATATTTCTGACGCCATTTAAAACTGCGCTCAGTATAAGGTGACGCCCAAACACTTCTAATCCCTTCCAAAATTTTATTTTTATCAACCACATTAAACAAGGTTAAATTTAATCCAGCTCCAGTAAAATCTTTAAGGTCTTCCATGTTGGTGTCACTTCTTAAAAACACAGGCATTTCTCCTAGATTTTTTCCTAACACCGTTTTAAAACCATTTTCTAATTGATTTACAAATTCAGGTTTTAACGGCATGTTTTTTATTGCTTCTCTCAGAATTTCTAATTGGTCTAATTGATATTTTTCAACTTCACTTTCTGAAATATTTTGACTCCGCATAGATTCAGCTTTATCAAACATATCATTCAAAAATTTCCAATAAGACTTGTTTTGATTTGGCATAGCCTGATCCATATGGTTTCTGAAAATTCCAAAAGGAATTACTAACCCTTCAACTACTTTATCTGGAAACATTTTTTTTAATTGACCCAAATTAGCTGCCTTAGGACCACAAAGCTTTCCAGAATCATTGGCATCTACAGACCTTAAGTTAATAACTTCATTTACGTCCAAACGTACACTGGCTATTGGAACTTCAATTTTATCTGATTTACGCTCAGTTTTCACAAATAAAGCCCGTTCTTCATTTGTCATGTTATTTTCTAATTTCAGAATCACATTCCCTTTATTAGATACTGCATAAAATACTTTTTGGCCATTATTAACCTTTAAATCCTGTAAGTTTTCATCGGATAGAGCAGCATTTGGAATTCCTAAATTTCTTGCTAATAACTGAACATGAGATACCATATTCCCTTCTGACACAGTTGCTATACCAGCAACTGGTTTTAAATCTGATGGCGGTCTTTGAAATATATAAATTTTGTCTGACGATACCTCAATTTCTTCTGGTGACCCAGTAACTACAACTAATTCTCCAAAAGCATATCCAGGGTTTAATCCTCGAAAAGAGCTTTGATTAGAAATATCCAACACTTTATTGGCAATTGAAGATTCCCTAGCTATAAAATCCCCTAACTCACCCACAGCTTTCCCTAAGTACAAAGCAATAGATCCTCTTATTCTATCATCAATAAAACCATAAGTTTTTGGTTCAAAAGCGGTATATTTATTTACAACATCCTGATAATTTGCCTTAACCATAGAAGAACTCCATTCAACTAAACTTCTTGCACTTTCTAAAATGGTAGTTAGCTCTCCAAGTTCGATGGTAGCTTCCTCTTCAAAAGGAGTTTTTAAATTAATGTTATCCCATTCATCTAGTTCAATATAACCACTTCCTGCCGTGGCCATTCCTAAATAACAAATTTTAGTAAGCATTTCATTAACATCAACTGGTTGCCATTGTGGAGCATTTTTAAAAATTACTTCCTCCAATTTAATAGATATATCCAATAATTCTAAACGAGCTAATGGATCCTTTTCCTTTAGTAAAGACAGTCTAATGTCCATCAACATTTCTGAGGTCTCTGAAATTAATTCTGACACAGAAGTGTTTGTTGATTGTTTTGTTATATAAGCCTTTAGTTTTTGACCAATTTCTGTTTTTGTAACTAATGATTTTTTTGGTAAAAGGGCTGAAATATTTATAGGCTTATAAAATTTACCCATTGTTTCAATTAGCTCATCTAGCTTAAAAATTAAATTATTGTTGAGCTTTGAAGAGTTTTTGGCTTTAAATATTTTTACTTTTTCTATATCTGAAAACTCTGGCTGACTATGGATTTTTACTCTTAAATCCATAAATGATGGAAATGTATCGGAAATTACTTTTGATTGGCTTCTAATTAATTGAGACATATTATCATCTCCATTATGAGGAATGTCCTTTAATGACTGCCGTATTAAAAAATAATTTTTTTCTATATTTTCATCGTTAGAAAGCAGCCATTTATAAAAATTAATACCCCAAGCTTCTTCATCTTCAGATTGAATTGAACCTCGGTAAAATTGTCCTTTTCTATTTATCCATCCATCATCAACAGATCTTAAATATTTATCTAACTGATATTGCTTTAAACGCGAATGATTATTTCCAACATCCCAAAATTCTTCTGTTTGTGTATAGGCTAAAATTTGTCCCAGAAAAATATGATTAGACTTTCCTAACGATACTACTTCATCTTTATAACGCGCATGCTGCACTCCAGGGCCAATATTTTCAGGGCAGGGATCTTTTGGCTGCCTTAAGCTACCGTCTGTACAAAACCAACGAATATCCTTATAAGGTCCTCTAATACTGTTTTTATAACTGGTAATTTGTTCATTAATCTTTTCATCACTTATGGTTTGCGAGAAGCTAATTTCACTTGAAAAAAGAAATAATAAACTAATTAGAAATATATTTTTCATGATGACAGATAGTTGAATTTTAAAACAAGAGTTGTTATTTCTAAAGCTAACTTAATTAGTTAAATAATTACTGCTTTTGATTGATTATTTTATTATAAAAGTCTGAGAATTAAACATAAACGTTTCTTGCCAGCGTTCGAAACGCGAGTCGAATTTTGTTGAAAAAATTAAATATTGACATTTTACCAAACTTTGCGGTGTTCTTGCGACTTCTTCAAAGTTGCTATTTCTGAATAAAAACTCAGCATCATCAACTATAAACATTTGAAGTTTGTTTAAATTAATCCCATTAAGGTAAAATATTTTGTTTAATCTTTTTGGTGTAGCTATAACTATGTCAGTTCCAAGAAATAAATCTTCCCGCTGTAGTTCAATATTATATTCATCATAAGCACAATAGATTCGTAAATCAGTTCCTTTAATATAGTTTTTAAATTCAGATTCTAAATCTAAAGCAGCTTGTTTATCTTTAACGAAAATCAGTGCTCGAGGTGCATCTTCAAAAGCCTGTCCATTTAACTTTTGAATTACGCTCATTATCATTGTTGTTGTTTTTCCTGCATTTTTTGGGGCAATACAAAACATACTCATGCCTCCTTTTATTTTTGACCAGACTACTTTCTGTAATGGCAATTGAGATTCAAATCCTTTTTCCTTAAGACGATTTTTTAAAGGCTCTATAATTTTTTTAAAAGACATATTTAATTAAAATAATACTGCGCAAAGATAGTGTTTTAAAAATGCTATTTATTTAAATAAAAAAAGCGCTCATTACTGAACGCCCTTTTTTTTATTTATTATTTATAAAATTAAAACTGTAAATCAGCAACTAAATCAAAGTCATCATAAATCGCTTTATCTTTTAAATCATCGAAAAAGCTTGCTGAACCGTATTT
>JAHEDS010000111.1 GCA_024641135.1 Flavobacteriales bacterium | reverse complement strand
GCCATTAGCATATATAGATGGTTTATGCCATTGCTAGAGTTAGATATAAACCCTAAATTAGTACAATATATTAAACTGGCATCAACATTTACAGGTATAGGAGCTGAATATGTTCGTGCTCCGAGGCTGATGCTGAAGGGTGAAGAAAGAAAAGCTATTGAAAAAACAATAACAGAGGGCTTGAAAACAAGACCAACATTGCCGGATTATAAAAACTTATAATAGGATTAGGGTGTTACCACGCTTTAACGCGGTCGGGCTTTCGGTACTCGATTTTTTTGTTTGTCACCTTGAGCGCAGTAGAAAAGTTAGAGACTAAACAAAAAAGAGCTCAAACAACACCTCAAATGCGAAGCATTCACGATTTCCAATTTATTAAAATAGAAATCAATGAGTAATCCCTAACACAAAAAAATAACTATGATAACTGGAAAAAACTATATTGGTAATCAACAATCAGCCAAAGGGAATAAAACATATAAAACCTTTAACCCTCAATTGAATGTTGAGAATGACAATATATTCACAGAGGCTACTTCTGAAGAAATATATGAAGCTGTTAACCTGGCAACAAAAGCATTTAAAACATTTAAATCTGTTTCAGGAAAAAGAAAAGCGGTCTTTTTAAATGCCATAGCTGATGAGATTTTAGCTTTAGATGATGAACTCATCAAAACTTATTGTATGGAATCTGGATTACCAGAAGGTAGAGCAAAAGGTGAGCGAGGACGCACTGTTTTTCAACTTCGTAGTTTTGCAGATTTAGTTAAAGAAGGATCTTGGGTTGAAGCATCTATTGATACCGCACAACCTGATAGAGAACCTCTATCCAAACCTGATTTGCGTAAATTATTAATTCCGTTAGGTCCTGTCGTAGTTTTTGGAGCCAGTAATTTTCCTTTAGCGTATTCAACGGCTGGTGGCGACACGGCAGCTGCTTTAGCAGCAGGTTGCCCGGTGATTGTAAAATCACATCCTATGCATGCTGGAACTGGCGAATTGGTGGCTTCTGCTATAATTCGAGCAGCCGAAAAAGCAGGGATGCCTAATGGTGTTTTTTCTAATTTAAATAGTAGTGGAATTAATGTTGGAGAGCAACTTGTAAAACATCCAGGTATTAAAGCTGTTGGTTTTACAGGGAGTATAAATGGAGGAAGAGCACTTTATAATATGGCAGCTCAACGAGAGGAACCCATCCCTGTATTTGCAGAAATGGGCAGTATTAATCCAGTTGTTATAATGCCAAATGCATTAAAAAATAGAGCAGAATCATTAGCAAAAACATATGCAGGTTCTATTACTTTAGGAACTGGTCAATTTTGCACGAACCCTGGGTTATTATTAGCTATTAAAAGTGATTCATTGTCGCACTTTGTTTCAGAACTAGCCAGTGAAATTATTAAAATTGAACCGTCCTGTATGCTACATCCAAATATTATTGGAGCTTATGAGAAGAACACATCTAAGATGGCTTCTCAACAGGGGTTAAGCGTTGTTGCGGATTATAAAAACAAGCTTCAAACAAATTATGCCCGACAAGTAATAACCACAGTTGAAGGGAAAACATTTTTAGAGAATACAAATTTACATCAGGAAGTATTTGGCCCATTTTCATTAGTTGTGCAATGTGAAGATGTAAATCAACTGGAAACTATTATTTCCAGATTAGAAGGACAATTAACGGCTACTTTAATTGCGGATAATGAGGCTCAAAATTATTCTAATGTTATTGCAGGATTACAAAATAGAGTTGGGCGTTTAATTTTTAATGGTGTTCCAACAGGAGTAGAAGTGTGTCCTTCTATGGTTCATGGAGGTCCTTATCCAGCTTCAACAGATAGCCGTTTTACAGCGGTAGGAATTCATTCTATTAAAAGATGGGTGAGACCATTTAGTTTTCAGGATTGGCCTAATGAACTACTGCCAGATGAACTCAAAAATGAAAACCCTTTAAAAATATCACGACACGTGGATGGAGTACATACAAATCAAAAAATTAATTGATAATCCAGTTTCATAAAAAATAAAACCATACATAAATGAATGTATTTAAATTTTTATACGCCTTTGCTTTATTGGGTTTTTTGTCTTTTAAGAACAACCCTGATTCGGATAAGTTAAGAGCTATCATTGAGAGATATGAAACTGAAAGAATTTATAATTTTAATAGATTTGAATCTGTTGAAAACACCATTAAGTATTATGAGGCAGAAGCTGATTTTTCAAAAAAACTTAAAGAAGAGTTAGAATTGATTTCTGATATAAGTTTATCTGAGTCAGAACAAATTTCAAGAGCATTGTTACTGTTTGTTTTACAAGATAAAATAGACACTAATACTTTTAAAATGTACTTGAATACGATTACAAATGAGTCTGCTTTTCATTTGAATTTGGGCAGTATGGGTAATAAGATACTTAAAGAAAAGCAGCAAGTGTTAGAATATTTACAGGAACTTGATAGTTTGCCAAAAAGGATAGACTATAACTTAGATTTGTTAAGAGAATCAATAAAAGAAGGAATTTCACAGCCCAATGAGGTTTTTAATAATTATGAAATAACCTATAATAAACATATCGTTTCAGATATATCTGAAAGTGAGTTTTATAAACCATTCCTCAAGTTACCAGAATCATTACCGCAAGAATTAAAAGATTCTATTATAAATGTAGCTAAAACAAGCGTTCAAAAAAATGCTGTCGAACAATATAAAAAGATTAAGAATTTTTTTGAAGTAGAATATTTTCCTAATACTAGAAAGGGACTAGGTGTTTCGACAGTACCTAATGGCAGAGAGTTTTACCAAAACCGCATCAATTATTTCACTACTAGTAATCAGTATACAGCTGATGATATTCATCAAATTGGGTTAAGTGAGGTAGCGAGAATTAAAGCTGAAATGCAGAAAATAATTGAAAACCTTGGTTTTAATGGAAGTTTTGCTGATTTTTTGAAATTTCTTAGAACAGATGAACAATTTTATCCAAAAACAGCCAATGAATTATTAATGTTTGCTCGTGATATTTCTAAAAGAATTGATGCTGAGTTGCCGAAATATTTTAAAACATTACCAAGAAAACCATACGGAGTTGTTCCTGTACCAGATGCTATTGCACCAAATTATACCGGCGGACGATATTCTGGTTCTTATAGTGAGACGACTGCGGGCTTTTATTGGGTAAATACCTATAATTTACCAAGTAGAACATTATATACTATTCCAGCTTTAACAGCACATGAAGCGGTTCCGGGCCATCATTTACAAATTTCGTTGAATAATGAATTGCCAGAAACAATCCCGAGTTTTAGACGAAGATTATACTTGTCAGCTTTTGGAGAAGGTTGGGGTTTATATTCAGAATATTTAGTAGATGAAATGAATATTTACACCACTCCATATGAAAAATTTGGACAGTTAACCTATGAGATGTGGCGTGCCTGTCGATTAGTTGTTGACACTGGTGTGCACGCTAAAGGTTGGACAAGGCAACAAATGATTGATTATATGGCTGAAAATACAGCACTATCTATTCATGAAGTAACCACCGAAACAGATCGATATATTTCTTGGCCAGGTCAAGCACTATCATATAAAATTGGCGAATTAAAAATAAGAGAACTTAGAAATAGAGCTGAAGTTGCTTTAGGGGATAAATTTGATATCCGCGCGTTTCATGAAGTTGTTTTGGAAGAAGGTACAGTTACCTTGGCAATTATGGAAAAAAGAATTAATAATTACATAGAGAAAGTAAAAAATGAGTAAAAGTACTTTTGTCTGTATTGATGCACATACCTGTGGTAATCCGGTACGGGTTATTAAAGAAGGCGGTCCAAATCTGATTGGAAGTACGATGAATGAAAAACGGCTGCATTTTTTAAAAGAATATGACTGGATTCGTAAAGGTCTCATGTTTGAACCTCGTGGACACGATATGATGAGTGGCAGTATTCTGTTTCCTCCACATAACCCAGAAAATGATTTTGCAATTTTATTTATTGAAACTTCTGGTTGCTTACCAATGTGTGGCCACGGTACCATAGGCACTATAACCATTGCCATTGAGGAAGGCTTGGTAACTCCTAAAATTCCTGGAAGAATTAAAATGGAGGCGCCTGCGGGTTTAGTTGAAATTGAATACCAGCAAATAGGCAAGAAGGTTGACTGGGTAAAATTGACCAATGTAAAAAGTTATTTAGCTGCTGAAAATTTGACTGTAGAGTGCCCTGATTTAGGAGTTTTATCTTTTGATGTTGCTTACGGAGGAAATTATTATGCTATTGTTGATCCTCAGAAAAATTTCAATGGTGTTCAAGATTTTTCAGCTTCAAAAATCATACAATTTTCACAGGTTGTTAGACAACGGATTAATGAGAAATATCCAGATTATTTTATTCATCCTGAAAATGATACTATTAGAGACGTTACTCATATGCTATGGACAGGAGCCCCTTTAGATGCTTCCTCTTCTGGAAGAAATGCCGTTTTTTATGGTGATAAAGCTATCGACAGAAGCCCATGTGGCACAGGAACCTCTGCTAGATTAGCACAATTATATGCCAAAGGAAAGTTGAAAAAAGGAGAAGATTTTGTTCACGAAAGCTTTATTGGGAGTAAATTTATAGGACGTGTAGAGGAAGAAACAACGTTAAATGGAAAATTAGCGATTATCCCAAGTATTAAAGGATGGGCTAAAATATATGGCCATAACATCATTACTATTGATGATGAAGATGACCCTTATGCGTTTGGTTTTCAAGTAATTTAATATGAAAAGAGAAATAACCTTAATGACCTTGGTTGTTAAAAATTATGATGAAGCCATTCAATATTATGTCAATATTTTAGGTTTTGTCTTAATAGAAGATACAACTATAACTGATAAAAAGAGATGGGTTGTAATAGCTCCCCAAAAAAACAGTAGGTTTAAACTGTTGCTAGCACAACCAAATAATGAACAACAAATAAAAGCTATTGGAAATCAAACTGGAGGGCGTGTTTTCCTTTTTTTAAATACAGATAATATTGAAAGAGATTACAATATATATATATCAAAACAGGTTAAATTTGTTAGAGAAATTTCAGAGGAATATTATGGGAAAGTTGCTGTTTTTGAAGATTTATATGGAAATTTATGGGATTTAATTGAACTTAATAAGAATTTAAATTGAAACACATTATTATTATTGGAGGCGGCATTATAGGTTTAAGTTCTGCTTATTACCTTCACAAAGAAGGACATCAAGTAACGATTATAGATCAGTCAAACTTGGATGCAGGCGCCTCTTACGTAAATGCCGGGTACTTATCACCCAGTCACATTATTCCACTATCAGCACCCGGTGTTATGAAAAAGGGTTTAAAGTGGATGTTTAATTCTGCGAGCCCGCTTTATATTAAACCAAGATTAGACTTAGATTTTTTACAATGGACATTTGCCTTTAATAAGTCCTGTAATGCTAACCACGTAAATAAGGCAATCCCAGTGATTAAGCACATTTCATTGTTAAGCCAGGATTTGTATGAAGATATTCATAAAACAGAAGGATTTAAATCTCAATATGAGAAAAAAGGCCTGTTGATGCTCTGCCAAACAGAGAAAATGTTGGAAGAAGAAGTTAAAATGGCACATCTGGCTAAACAGGAAGGATTGGATGTTATTGAAATTAATAAAACAGAACTTAAAGTTTTAGAGCCTAAGGTTGAAATTGAAGCGATTGGTGCAACCTATTTCAAATGCGATTCTCATTCAACACCTGGAGAATTTATGGAAGAGATGATTACCTATTTAAAAGGAATAGGTGTTCATTTTTATCCAAACGAAAAAGTTGAAGATATAGAAATAAATAACAAAAAAATTTCTTCTATAAAAACCAATAAGCAACTGCTTAAAGCTGATGAGGTTGTTTTAGCCGCAGGGTCTTGGAGTTCAATAATAAGTAAAAAAATAGGATTAAAATTATTACTTCAGGCAGGAAAGGGGTATCGTATTAATTGCGAACAACATACAGGTATTGCAATCCCAGCAATTTTGGCGGAAGCAAAAGCTGCAGTGACCCCAATGCATGGATTTACACGCTTCGCTGGAACTATGGAAATTGCAGGCATTAATCACGATATTAGACCAGAACGTGTGGAAGCCATTTCCGATGCAGTGACAAGATATTACCCAAATATTAAGCTTACTTCAGAAGAAAAAAATCAGGCTACTTGTGGACTAAGACCGGTCTCTCCAGATGGAATGCCGTATATAGGCAAATCTTCTAAATGTGAAAATCTTACAATTGCAACGGGGCATGCTATGATGGGATGGACTATGGGGCCAGCAACAGGTAAGTTAGTTTCTGAAATTATTTCAGATAAAAAAACATCTATGAAATTGGATATGTTTCATCCGGATAGAGGCTTTTAAATTCTTCCAAGTATTTTATCCATAACCCAGGCGGTGTGGAGTGCCGTTTTTCCGTTTGAAGGATGTGTTTCAAACCCATCCAATTCCTTTTTCATATCCTGAACGTGATAGAATTGTATGTTTTCTGGATGCTCAATAGTTAAGCTTATAGTTTCTTTAGAATTTATTAGCTCGATGGGATTGTCATCA
>JAHEDS010000110.1 GCA_024641135.1 Flavobacteriales bacterium | reverse complement strand
TAATAAAATAAAAATAGAAAGTAGTTGTTTTTTCATTAAAAAATATTTTTGCTAAGTTACATTTCTAAATATTAAAAATGTAATCTCATAAGAGGTAATTGTTATAAAATATTAATGGAATTAATTCAAAAAATTCTTTTATTCTGACTTTAAAAAGTTTTATTAATTTTGCGACATGAAAAAACTTCTTTTTAAGACATTGGCACGAATCAATAAGATTATATTTCCGAGTTATTCAAAAAAACAATTGGATTTATCTAAAGCAAGTAAAATTCAATTAATTATTATTGGGTGGAGATATTTCGTAACTACCAATGCCATAGATTAAATTTGTTTAGTATATAAGAAATTATAGCGCAAAAAAAAAGAGAACCATTCTATTCGAATTACTCCCTTTTTTTTGTTATCAACCAACCAATAAATAACAATACAAATAAAGGTTATGTTTATTTCTTAAAACATGACTTTTGTTAGGTTTTTAAAATTATTTTAATTTTTTTGAAATTATTTTTTAATCTATTGACAATCAGGTAGTTTTTTGGATATAAAAAAGGGTTGAAAAACTCAACCCTTTTTTTATAATGAATATATTATTTAACCCCAAAACGTTGCGTATAATGCAGCCACAATAAGCATAACTGCAAAAGCTCCAATATTAAATAACGGACTTGTATTAAATAGTTCCTTCGTAATAGGAATTCCTTTTTCGTCATCTTTACCTTTATGTTGAACATAACTTACTAACGCAATTACACCCATCGTTAATAAAAATGTGTATCCCATTTGATCCATAAAAGGAACATCTAAGAAAAATGCATTTGAAGACCATCCGTTTGGTGCAACTTTAAAATACAACGCGATTGGAATTGAAGCCAAAGCACCAACGATTGCCGCTTTATTGGTTGTTTTCTTCCAGAATAATCCTAACATAAATACCGCCAGAATACCTGGACTTACAATTCCTGTATATTCCTGAATAAACTGAAATGCCTGATCAATACCACCTAAAAGAGGTGCCATGATACATGCTATAATTAAAGCAACAGCAGCAGATAATCTACCTACATTTACAGTAGACTTATCATTAGCAGTTGGGTTTATATATTGTTTATAAATATCCATTGTAAAAATGGTTGATGTTGAATTTAACATCGATGCCAAAGAAGACACAATTGCAGCAGCTAAGGCCGCAAATGCGATACCTTTCATACCTGTAGGTAAAAATTGTAATAACCATGGGTAAGCCTTATCAGCTTGATCTAATGAAGGTAAGTTATGTAATGCTGAAGCACCTAACCTTGCCATAATCTCTGGGTCATTAATCATTACATAAGCCGCAATTCCAGGAATTACTACAATTAATGGAATGATTAATTTTAAGAAAGCAGCCAATAAAATTCCTTTTTGAGCTTCCTTTAACGATTTGGCCGCTAAGGTTCTTTGAATAATATATTGGTTGAATCCCCAGTAATATAAGTTTGCAACCCACATACCTCCTATTAACACACCAATACCTGGTAGCATATCATAATAAGAATTCGATTCATCAAAAATCATTGCAAAACGCTCTGGTGTTGCATCATAAATTATTTTAACACCTTCAAATACCCCTTCTCCATTAGAAACTGTATTTAATGCGATATAAGTAGTTACTAATCCTCCTAAGACTAAAAATATTACTTGAATAACATCAGTCCAAGCTACTGCAGAAAGCCCTCCGTATAAAGAATAAGCGGCTGCAAATAAGGCCAATCCAATAACACCATAAATCATTGGGATACCCATAATAGTTTCTAAAGCCAAACTACCTAAGTATAATACTGAAGCTAAATTAACAAAAACATATAATCCAATCCAGAATACTGCTAATATGGTCTTTAAATTGGTTGAGAATCGTTTTTCAACAAATTCAGGAATGGTATAGAGTCCTTTTTCAATAAAAATGGGTAAAAAGTATTTACCAACAATTATTAAGGTAATTGCCGCCATCCATTCATAGGATGCAATGGCCAACCCTAAGGCAAAACCAGAACCGGACATGCCAATAAATTGTTCCGCCGAAATATTTGCCGCAATAAGTGAGGCTCCAATAGCCCACCATGGCAATGATTTACTGGCTAAAAAATAATCTTCAGCATTTTTTTGATGTCCTTCTTTATCTCTAGATACCCATAACCCAACGCCTAAGATTAAAACGGCATAAGCAATGAAGATAAAATAATCCCAAAATTCAAAATGTGTAGTCATATTTAGTGTGATATATAATTAAGTTAGTATAGTTTATTACGCTCATTTTGCTTCAAAGAATGTAAATCTAATATTATTTTTTATAATTATAGAATTAATGAAAAAATAAAAACGGTTACAAATCCTGTTATGGAAAGAATGGTTGTCATTAATGTCCAACTTTTAAAAGTTTGTGTCTCAGTAATGCCTAAATATTTACTTACTAGCCAAAAACCACTATCGTTTACATGCGACATTATAGAGGCTCCTGAAGCAATGGCAATGACTAAAAGTGCTTTATCTATTTCAGTAATTCCTAAGGTTAAAAGTGGTGCTGTAATACCTGCAGAAGTAATCATGGCAACGGTAGCAGACCCTTGTAAAACCCTTACTATTACGGCAGCTAAAAAAGCAAAAATAATGATACTAACCCCTTCATTTGCAAAGTAATTTGCCAGCATTTCACCCGTTCCAGTATTTACTAAAATTTGTTTAAAAACACCTCCCGCTCCAGTAAGTAAAATAATAATTCCAGCAGGCTCCATTGATTTGGTCGTTATTTTAAGTAAACTTTCTTTTGTAAACTTTCTTCTAATTCCTAAAACATACCATGCGACCATATTGGCTATTATTAAAGCTGTAAAGGGATGCCCTATCATTTTAAGCCAAGATTTAACTTCTACTGGTATTACATTTTCATTAAATAGTGTACTATTAAGAACCGTATTACTTACAATTAACAGAATTGGAATTCCAATAATTAAAAAAATAACTACAACAGAAGGGAATTCATTTTTTTTTAAGGTATCCATCGAAAGCAGAGGTGCTTCAATAAAGATTTTATTAGCAATATATTTTCCAAAAATAGGCCCACTTATAATTGCTGTAGGGATTCCCACAAGGAATCCAAATAAAATAACCCAGCCTAAATCTGCATTCAAAATATCGGCTACAGCTACGGGACCAGGTGTTGGAGGTATAAACGCATGCGTAATTGCTAATCCAGCCAATAGTGGAATTCCATAAAGCAAAAGTGATTTCTTTGTTTTTCTTTGAAGCGAATAAATGATAGGCACTAAAATAATGAAGGCTACATCAAAAAAAACAGGAATAGCAATAAAAAACCCAGCAATTACCAAAGCCCAAGACGCATTTTTTTCTCCGAATTTCCCTACCAAAAAATTTGCTAAAGCCTCAGCGCCACCGGAATGTTCCAGAATAGCTCCAAACATAGCTCCTAAACCAACGACCACAGCAACAAAACCTAAAGTATTTCCCATACCTTCTTGCATGGTGGAAATAATATCTGAAGGATTCATCCCGGAAATGACACCGACAACTATGCTCGCAATAAGCAAGGCTATAAATGCCTGTACACGCCATTTTAAAATCAAAAAAATTAATACAACAATACCTATAATAACGGCTGAAATAAGTGTGTAATCTATCATTTTATATCCAGTTTGTATGATAAAATTTTAATAAAGAATCGTCTTTTCGCTGATATGTATGTGCTCCAAAATAATCGCGTTGAGCCTGTATCAAATTAGCAGACAGATTTTCTGTTGTCATTGATACCCAATAATTATAGGCAGACCAAAAAGTGTCCAATGGAATGCGATATTTTAATGCATAAGAAATACATTCTTTTATATTCGATTCTTTAATTATTAAACTTTTAAATAATACTGTATCTTCAAAATAAGTCTCATGTTCTTTTAAAATTTCAACTGATTGTTCCATGAAATTTGAACGAATAATACATCCATTGGTCCAAATACGAGCTATTTCAGATAAATTTAAGTTCCAGTTATATTCGATTGATGCTAATCTTATAAGCTCAAATCCCTGATGATGATTTAGAATCCTCGCGAAACGATAGGCATTTTCCAAATCTTTGATATGAGGCACATCAATTTCTTTATTTGATTGTTTTATCAATGAGGAATACGATTTCCTTTTTTGTTTAAGTGAAGAAATATATCTCGCAAAAACAGCAGAACTCATTATAGTATTCACCGATCCTAAATCAAACGCTGCTTTACTGGACCATGAGCCAGTTCCTTTGTTTCCAGCCACATCCAAAATACTATCTAAAACATACGTATTTTTTTCTTTCTTTTGGAGGATATTAATGGTAATTTCTAATAAATAACTTGATAAATCGGTTGAATGCCAATCTGATAATATATCAGCAATTTTTTCATTGGCGAATGACAGCTTTAAAATAGCATAAACTTCCGCTAACAATTGCATTTCTGCATATTCCATTCCATTGTGAACCATTTTAACAAAATGACCTGCACCATCGGGACCAATGTACGAGCAACATGGTTGATCGTTTTTGTCTTTTGCAGAAATCAATTCTAGAACGGGCGCTATTTTTTGGTAACTATCCAAACTTCCTCCAGGCATCATGGAAGGTCCTTTTCTGGCACCTTCTTCTCCTCCAGAAATTCCACATCCCACGAAATGTATTCCTTTACTTTTTAAGTAACCTACTCTATTAGCTGTATCTTCATAGTAAGAATTACCTCCATCTATAATTACATCACCTATAGTTAAATAGGGCGTTAATTGGTCTATAACACCATCAATGGCTTCCCCTGCTTTTACCATGATTACTATTTTACTTGGCTTTTCAAGAGATCTTACAAATTGCTTTAAATCATTAAATCCCAGAATATTTTTAAACGTGTCATTCTCATTAATAAAATTTGAAACCACTTTCTCCTCTCCTTCTTCAGACCTATTATATACAGAAACATTTAATCCTTTTTCAGCCATATTTAAACTAAGACTTTTTCCCATAACTCCTAATCCAATAACCCCAAAAACTGATTGTTTCATAAGTTTTAATTTTAAATTAATATGCTTAATTATTTCATCGATACTATTATCAATATTTACATGAATACCATATTTAGGAACTTCTAATATTTCGAATTGAGATTGTAATAAATCGGTTGTCATATAGTGATTCTTTCTTGCTTTAAGTCGATTACTTATCAACTCAAAAGTACCTGAAAGAAACACCCAAGAGATACTTGTTTGGGTAGACGATAAAATTGTTCTGTAAGATTCTTTTAAGGCGGAGCAAGCTAATATAGCACCTCCCATTTTATCCCAATGAATCATTTTTTCAACCAAAATATTCAGCCACGGGAGTCTGTCGGAGTCATTTAAAGGTACATTATTTTTCATTTTTTCAATATTCACTTTTGGATGAAAGTCGTCAGCATCAAAAAAAGGAAGCCCTAATTCTAGAGCTAATTGCTTACCAATAGTTGTTTTTCCACAACCACTAACACCCATGAGAATAATTACCATGAAAAAATATTTTTAATGTCTACAATATTGTAAAAAATCTTCAAACCCTAAAAGAAATCAACCTTTTAATGAATTTAAATAAAAATCACCACATTTCATTCGTCCTAGAATAACTAAATGTAATATCTTTATTTATTACTTAATTTTATTTAAATATTTAATGATATGAGTTATTTAGCAAATCCCAACAGATATGACAAGATGCAATACAATCGTTGCGGGAAAAGCGGTTTACTTTTACCTAAAATTTCTTTAGGATTATGGCATAACTTTGGCGGTGTGGATGTCTACGAAAATGCAAGATCTATGGTTCTAAAAGCATTTGATTTAGGCATTACCCATTTCGATTTAGCTAATAATTACGGTCCACCTCCAGGATCTGCAGAATCTGTTTTTGGGACAATATTAAAATCAGATCTAAAATCATATCGAGATGAAATGGTAATAACCTCAAAAGCAGGTTATTTAATGTGGCCAGGACCTTATGGGGAATGGGGATCAAAAAAATATTTAATTTCCAGTTGTGACCAAAGTTTAAAACGAATGGGGCTTGAATATGTAGATATATTTTATAGCCATCGACCTGACCCTAATACGCCAATAGAAGAAACCATGATGGCGTTAGACCAAATTGTTCGTTCAGGTAAAGCTTTATATGCTGGAATTTCTTCATACAATCCTGAAGATTCGCAGACCGCTATTGATATTCTTAAATCACTTGGAACCCCCTGTTTAGTACATCAACCTTCATATAGTATGTTTAACAGGTGGATTGAAGATGGATTGATGGATACTTTAGAGAAAAATGGTGTTGGTTCTGTTGTTTTTAGTCCTTTATTTCAAGGATTATTAACTGATAAGTATTTAAATAATATACCTAAAGATTCGAGAGTTGCAAAACCGCATGGGTTTTTAAATGAAACTGATATTACACCTGACAAAATTGAGAAAGTAAAACTTCTTAATGACATGGCATTAAAGCGAGGTCAGAAAATGTCCCAAATGGCCTTGGCCTGGATTTTGAGAGACCCACGCATAACTTCTGTAATTATTGGAGCGAGCAAAGTATCGCATATTGAAGAAGCGGTTGCTATTCAAAATAATCTTCATTTTTCATCTGAAGAACTAACAAAAATTGAAGCTATTTTAAAA
>JAHEDS010000005.1:44062-69064 GCA_024641135.1 Flavobacteriales bacterium | reverse complement strand
ACATCTCTTACCCAGGTATTGGTAATAGAATTTTGCACATCAAACAGGTTGAATATTTCAATACCGAAGGATAAATCTTTAAACGGTTTTTTCCAGCCACTTTTAAATTGTTTCTTTTCATCAACCAATACAAATTGAAAGCCTATGTCGGCACGTTTGTAAGCAGGCAACCTGTTTTGGTATTCATAAGGATCTGCATAATTGGGAGAACCACCCGGCAAGCCTGTATTATAAACCAAATTTAAATACATTTTCATATTTGGAATATTTGGTACATAGTCCTGAAACAAGGCTGCAAATTTTAATCGCTGATCTGTAGGTCGAGCTATATATCCTTTATCATCAATATTTTCTTCTGTTTTTAAATATCCAAAACTAAACCATGATTCTGTTCCGGGAACAAATTCACCATTGAGTCGCATATCCAATCCGTAGGCATAAGCTTTAGCATTATTAGAAGCACTATATCGGATTCTAACATTTTCTAATGTATATGGATTAACATCATTGAGATTTTTATAATAAGCCTCACTGGTAAGTTTAAATGGACGTTCCCACATTTTAAAGCTATAATCATTACCTAAAACCAGATGAATTGATTGTTGTGCTTTTACATTGGGTTGAACCGTTCCAGTTCTATCTCGTAATTCCTTGTAAAATGGTGGTTGGTAGTACAGTCCTCCTGCAATTCTAAATAGCATATCTTTTTGCCAATTAGGTTTAATAGCTAATTGTACTCTAGGGCTAAATACAGTTTGATTAGAGGATTCAATACTTTCTCCAGAAACAGACCAATTGTGAACTCTTACACCGGCGTTATACCAAACATCACTTGAACCAAGTGTTGATCGTTTACTCCATTGTATGTACGATTGCAATCTATTTATTTGGGCATTATTGGTTGCTCTTACATTTTGATAAGCTACTAATGGCCCTTCATAAGGTGTATATGGCTGTTCGTTAAAATAATCTAAATTAGGAGGGTTTACCGAAAAGCCTGTAGAATCTATCACTTCCCATTCAACCAATCGATCACGAATATCTTCGTGAGTATATTTAACAGACCATTCTATTTGATTGGAATTAATATTGTAAGATCCTTTGTGTTCAATATTGGAAATTAAAGCATCCAAATCATTTCTACCATGATTTAATTGCCCACCAATTCCTTCACTAAATTCTACTTCTCCTAAATTTTCATCTCCAATATTAGCATTTACCTGTCCAAGATTATATTGTGCTAAAATATCAAAGTACTCCTCTTCTGTTGTGTGATAAGTTGAAGTTATAAGATGTAATGTTAAGTTATCATTTGCCAAATAGGTTCCTTTAAATGCTCCAAATAAAGTTTGATACTGGTCTTTTTCATGACCTTCATAATACACAATTAAAGCTAAGGGATCCGTTAGTGTTCCAAAATTTGTTTGACGAGATTGTGGCTGATAACTGTATTTGTTTAAAGAAGCGTTACCTAAAAAACTTAAATGAAACTTATCTGTAAATTTATAAGTTAAATAGGTTTGAATATCTGCAAAAACAGGGTCGTAATTTGTTTCTGTTTCTTTGGCATTCACTAATAAGCTATTATCTCTATAACGTAATCCAACAATACTTGTTAGCTTTGAGTCTTTACTAATCCCTTCAACAGATACACTTCCACCTAAAAGACTTAAATCGGCATTCGCTTCAAATTGATAGGGGTTTTTATATGTTATATCTAAAACAGAAGATAGTTTATCACCAAATTTTGCTTGAAAACCACCTGCGGAAAAGTCAACATTTTGTACTAAATCCGTATTTACAAAACTTAACCCTTCTTGCTGTCCTGAACGTATAAGAAAAGGTCGGTAAATTTCAATACCATTCACATAAACAAGATTTTCATCAAAATTACCACCTCTAACTGCGTATTGTGTACTTAATTCGTTATTATTACTTACACCCGGTAACGTCATTAATAAATTTTCAACACCGGCATTGGCCCCAGGAATTTTCCTGATAGTTTCTGGGTTTAAAGTTGTAACACCTTCGACATCATTTTGTCTTTTTCCAGAAATTACGATGGTAGCAATCTGTTCAACAGATATACTCATTACCGGATTAAACTCAAACGTTTCTCCATTTTTAAGATTAAAAGTACTTTCAATTTTTTTGTGAGAAATATGAGTAAATTCTAAAAGAATATCTTGGTTTGAAGGTATTTTTAAAAGGTAAAATCCGTTTTCATTCGTTACTGTTCCTGTATTTCCAGATTTTATATTAACATTTGAAACAGGTTGCTTGTTTTCGTCTAAAATAATCCCTTTTATAGTGGCTGTTTGCGCATTTACTATGCAAATCATGACTAAAAAAAGAAGCGTTATAAATAAAGATTTTGTATTCAAATGTTTGTTGTTTATTTCCTATAAAATACTGCCTCAAAAGTAGAACTATTTCCTACATTATCTGTAACAATTACTTTTAAATTGTTTTTTGTATCCGTTACTATACCATCGTTAAAGTCGAAAGTGAGTGTATTGTTTTTATATTCATATTCCATTAAAATCCATTTTCCATTAACAGTGGCTCTATAGCTTGAAATGCCCGATAACTCATCAGAAATTTTAATTTTTAAATATCTAAAATTACTTAACCATTGCTTATCTTTAAAATTATCTGGTGTTATTGTAGGACTTATATAATCTGTAGTTAAAGCATAGGTGCCTAAGGTTTTTGTAAGCGTGTAAAGCGTGTTGTTACTTCTTTTAGTAAAGGAATATGAGGGGTAATTTTTATAACCTACTAATTCAGCTATATATAATTTGTTTTTATCTGCATCAGAGTATTTACTGATATCAAAATTGATTTTAATACTTTTCTTTAAGGGTATAATATTTTTATGCAGATATAATGTGTCATTAGATACTTTAAAATCTATATAAAAATTTTCGTAAAATGTGTCGGAAAACAAGTCTACAGAAATATTACCTTCTTTTAAGTTTGTAGTTTGATCGGCATAAATATAATAAGGAGTGGTTTGCTCTTTTATTGTTTTTACAATCTCGCTTTTACGTCCTTTTATATTAACAGTAACCCATGTTTCGTTATTTTTAAAATCAGAAATTTTTATTTTGTATATAGAATTGGTGCTATCTGGAATAACCACAAAACCATCATTTACAATGGATTGGAACAGACTTAAAGGATTGTTGTCATTAAAAAGTTTTTGGACACGTTCTTTATCATTTTTAAACAATTCATAGTCAATTAATCGATTTATATGACTTGATTCATCAAATGAAAATTTTTTAAAATCTATTTGAAAGTTTGGATTGCCATTAAAAAACGTTTCAACTTTGTAGACACCATTCTCATTTGCAGCTAAATCTAATCTATCCGTAGTATTTATGGCAAAACCAATTTTTCCCAAGGCTTCAATATTTTCAGCAACATAATCGCCATTTTGCAACGGTATTAGTCGTACTTTTTGTTTCACGTTAGATTTGTTAACGTATGAATCGTCACCAATTGGATAGACATATAATGAGCCGACGATAGGTTTTGCAGAATCTTTAATGTCTATACCAAAAAGCATTGGGTTTATTGGCTTTTCTTCCTTGTCTCTTATCTCAAAATGTAAATGTGGTCCGCCAGATCCACCAGTATTGCCGCTATATGCAATGATATCGCCTTGATTGTATACTATTTTACCGGCTTCTGGAAATACATCAATATCATAGGATTCTTCTTTGTATTGTTGCTTTTTTACATAAGCTTCAATTTCGGGATTAAAATTTTGTAAATGGGCATATACTGTTGTATACCCATTTGAGTGTTTTACATATAATGCCTTACCATAACCCCAAGGTGATACTTTAATTCTACTCACAAAGCCATCTGCTGCAACTAATACATTTAAGCCAGGACGATTTTGAGTTTTAATATCTAAACCAGAATGAAAATGATTTGAACGCAACTCTGCAAAAGTGCCAGAAAGAATAAGTGGGATTTCTAAAGGGTCTTTAAAATAATCTTGTGGGTAGTTATTTTGGCCATAAGAAATTGAATATATTATGATAATTGGAATAAGGAGAATTCGCATAGAAACGTTTTTATACTAAATAAATTTTAGATGGATTTTTAAAACCTTTTAGTAGTATTGCTAAATTATTAATTTGTCGTGAATACACCAAGAATAAAACAAAAATCAAGCCATTGTATTGATAATGAGGGTTTATGGTTGAATTTAAAATTTTATTAAAAAACAATTGTAATTTATAGCAATCTATGTTAACTTTGTGAGATACCTATTGAAATTTGTAAATGAGTAATATTGAAGATATTGTAGATTCTCTAGAAAATAAAATAAGTAAAATATTACACAAACTAGAGGTTCTAAAACAATCTAATTTAAAATTAAAAGAAGAATTAGCAGTTTTTGAACAAAACCTACAAAGTCAAAAGTTGTTAACTACGACTTGGGAAGACAAATATGAGTCTCTAAAAATCGCAAATTCAATATTAGGTAGTGACGACAGTAAAAGAGAAACTAAGCTTAAAATAAATGCACTAATTAGGGATATTGATCATTGTATTTCTCAACTAGCTGATTAGTGTAACATAAATCAATGTCAGAAAAGCTTAAAATAAAGCTATCTATAGCTAACCGAGTTTATCCATTAACCATTGACGCAAGTCAGGAAGAAGGATTACGTAAGGCAGCTAAGAACATTGAAGTGATGATTAAACAATTTGAGCAAAGTTATTCTGTTAGAGATAAGCAAGATGTATTAGCGATGTGTGCTTTACAGTTTGCTTCTCAAGTAGAACAGAAGACTATTGATAAAGAGAATGTAAACGAACATGTTGAGGAAAAATTAAATGCCCTCAACAGTTTATTGAATTCTTATTTAATCTCTTAACGTTCTTTAAAATAAATAAAAGTTACTACCTACATTGGTTATTTTTTTTGATAAACTCAACGTTAATTCTTTAAAAAGGGTGAGTTTAAGTTGTAAAAGCATGCTGCCTAGAGCAGATCCTTGATCAGCTTGTTAGCCCTAAACTTGTTTTTAAGGAGTTTATACAAAACTTTAAACTGGTGTAGGTTTTTTTATATATATAAATTAACTAATTACAATGGAAGACCCAATTATATTAATCGCTGGAGGTATCTTAATAGGACTCCTTTTAGGATACATTATAGCAAAAGTTTTAGAAAGAAATAATGCTTCAAAACTTATAAAAGGTGCTAAAAAAAGTGCTTCAGCTATTTTAAAAGAAGCAAATATTGAAGGCGAGTCGGTAAAAAAAGATAAAATTCTTCAAGCTAAAGAGAAATTTATTGAGCTTAAATCAGAACATGAAAAAGTCATTTTAGCGCGTGACAAAAAAATGGCTGAAGCTGAAAAGCGCACTCGTGATAAAGAATCTCAAATATCTTCAGAACTGGCGAAAGTCAAAAAAAACAATGACGATTTAGAAGTAAAAATAAAAGATTATGACCACCGTGTCGATATTCTTGAGAAAAAAAATATTGAAATAGATAGACTTCATAAAAGTCAGGTTGAACAATTGGAAGTTATTTCAAGTCTTTCGGCTGAAGATGCTAAAGCTCAACTTATAGAATCATTAAAAGGTGAAGCTAAAAATGATGCCATGGCGTTTGTTCAATCGGCTGTCGAAGAAGCAAAATTAACGGCTCAGCAGGAAGCTAAGAAAATTGTGATTAATACCATTCAGCGTATAGGAACTGAAGAAGCTATTGATAATTGTGTCTCGGTATTTAATATAGAATCTGACGATGTAAAAGGACGTATTATTGGTCGAGAAGGTAGAAACATCAGGGCTATCGAAGCCGCTACTGGTGTTGAAATTATTGTTGATGATACGCCTGAAGCTATTATATTGTCTTGCTTTGACTCGGTTAGAAGAGAGATTGCACGTTTGTCATTACATAAATTAGTGACTGATGGTAGAATACATCCTGCACGAATTGAAGAGGTTGTTAAAAAGACAAAAAAACAAATTGAACAGGAAATTATTGAAGTAGGAAAACGCACGGTTATTGACTTAGGAATCCATAATTTAAATCCTGAGTTAATAAAAATGGTGGGTAGAATGAAATACCGTTCATCTTACGGACAAAATTTATTACAGCATTCACGTGAAGTTGCTAAGCTTTGTGGTGTAATGGCTGCAGAATTAGGATTAAACTCTAAACTGGCAAAAAGAGCCGGATTGTTACATGATATAGGTAAAGTGCCAGATGCGGAAGCAGATATGGAAACACCACATGCTATTTTAGGTATGCAATGGGCTGAGAAATACGGGGAGATCCCCGAAGTATGTAATGCTATTGGAGCGCATCATGATGAAATTGAAATGAAATCATTATTATCTCCAATTATTCAGGTTTGTGATGCTATTTCTGGAGCACGTCCAGGAGCAAGACGCCAAGTTTTAGATAGTTACATTCAACGACTTAAAGATTTGGAAGATATTGCTTTTGGATTCCAAGGTGTTAAAAAAGCGTATGCTATTCAAGCGGGTAGAGAATTACGTGTGATTGTAGAAAGCGAAAAAGTAGATGATCAAAAAGCTGCTGATTTATCTTTTAGTATTTCTCAAAAAGTTCAAACTGATATGACCTATCCTGGTCAGGTTAAAGTGACAGTAATTAGAGAAACACGTGCAGTAAATATTGCAAAATAGATTATATTTAATTCTTAAATATTTAGAAGTCCGGTATATTTTATATCGGACTTTTTTATTTTCGAGGATGGTATTTTTCAACAACTTTAGATAAATGACTTTTATCTAAATGCACATAAATTTCTGTAGTGGTAATGCTCTCATGTCCCAGCATCATCTGGATGGATCTTAAATCGGCATTGTTTTGTAATAAATGCGTGGCGAAGGAATGTCTAAAGGTATGAGGAGAAATACTTTTTTTAAGACCAATCTTTTCTGCCAATTGTTTAATAATGGTAAAAATCATAGCACGAGTAAGTTGTTTTCCACGTCTGTTTAAAAATAATGTGTCCTCATGACCAGATTGTATTTTTAAATGATTTCTTATTTCATTTAAATAAATATTGATATACTTTTGAGTCGTTTTTAAAATAGGAACAAAGCGTTGTTTGTCTCCTTTTCCAGTTACTTTTATAAAACCTTCTTCAAAAAATAAATCAGACAATTTTAAATTAGTTAATTCGCTTACTCGTAAACCACATCCATATAGAGTTTCTAGAATGGCTCTGTTCCGTTCGCCTTCAGGAGTACTTAAATCTATGGCGCCAATTAAATTATCTATTTCAAATTCGCTTAAAGTATCGGGAAGTTTCCTGCCTATTTTAGGCGATTCAATAAGATCTAAAGGGTTTGTGTTTCTGTAATCTTCAAAAACTAAAAAGCTAAAAAAACTGCGTAATCCAGAAAGAATACGGGACTGTGTTCGCTCATTTACAACTTTAGCGATTTCATAATTAAATTGTTGTATAACCTCTGTTTGGATGGTTAAAGGTGATTCGCCAATATTATTTTCTTCTAAATAACCAATAAGTTTTTTAACATCCAGCACATAATTATCAATAGAGTTTTTTGATAAACCTCTTTCAATTTTTAAATAAAGTTGATAATCTTTAAGTGCGTGTTTCCATTTCATACTAGTAAAAATAATATAATTTATGATAGCACATATTTTAAGTTTAGCGAAAGCAAGTACTTTTGTAATTATGAATATCAAAATATATTAAGGTTATATGTAATAATATGACAAAATATAATTACATTTATTATGAAATAAACAACCAACCACAATTAAAACCAAAAATTATGAAAAAAACTAAATTATTATTTGTCCTTATTGCTGTATTAGGTTTTACAGCGAATGCTCAAAACGTTAAGTTTGGAGTGAAAGCAGGTGTTAATTTCGCTACTTTAAGTGGAGACGTTGAAGATGTTAATTCTAGAACTACGTTTCACTTTGGTGGTGTTGTTGAGATTTCAATTTCTGAAAAATTTTCTGTGCAACCTGAATTATTGTACTCTTCCCAAGGAGCAAAATCTGAATTTACTGAAACTTTTGAAGGTGTAACAGTAAGTGCAAATCAAGAGATTAAATTAGATTATATAAATGTTCCAATTATGGCTAAGTATTATGTTTCTGATGGTTTTAGTATTGAAGCTGGTCCTCAGGTTTCATTTCTTACTTCTGCTAAATTAGATTATGACTTTACATATGATGGTAGCACTGAATCTGGTAGTGAAGATTTTAAAGATTTTACAAAAGGAATCGATTTTGGTTTAGGATTTGGAGTTGGTTATAAAATGGGTTCTGGCTTAAATTTTGGTGCAAGATATAACTTAGGTTTGTCTAATATTAATGATGATCCTGATGACCCTGAAAGTAATATAAAGAATAATGTCTTTCAATTTTCTGTTGGTTACAATTTCTAATTCTATTTTCAATTGTAAAAAAAGGGAAGCGATCGCTTCCCTTTTTTATGCTTAAATTTTATTCAGGACTATAATATTTTTTGTTATTGAGCTATATCATAAGTTTTAATTTTAGTCACTCATTGTATAAAGTTTAAATTATTTTTTAGGCAATTATTTATGAAAAATAAAAAAGGAGAAAATAAATTAATTGCATATGAAAAAACTACTACATTTACTTTCAATAACCAACTAAAAATTTAAAAAAACATGAAAAAATTTAAGTATTTATTAATTATGTTCGTAGCCCTTTCAGTTTCTATATCATGCAGCAATGATGATAATGACAGTGATAAAAATGACTTGGTTGGAACCTGGGGAATTACTGAAGTAGCTGATGGCCTTGAATATGAGCTAACAGTTATTTTCAATGCAAATTTATCTGGCTCACTTATTGTTTCGGTTACTTTTGAGGGAGAAACGGTAAATGAAAACAGCAGTTTTACCTATAGTACGAAAGGAGACCAATTGACAATGGTCATTGATGGAGAAACCAACGTTTCAACATATTCTGTTTCGGGTAATAAGCTAACCATTACTGAAGATGGCGAATCAGTTGTTTTCACAAGACAGTAAACAATGTCTTTCAATTTTCTGATGGTTACAATTTTTAATTCTATTTTCAATTGTAAAAAAAGGGAAGCTATTTGCTTCCCTTTTTTTATATAAACTTTTTGTTTAGTTAAAAATTTCAAGAAATAGTTTGGTAATTTTAAAAATATTTTGTTATATTGTTTAATAAATAAACAAAAATATTAAACATTATGAAAAAACTATTATTATTTACAGCATTAATGTTATTAAGTTATTCAACTGTTCAGTCTCAAACTTTTAAAGTTGGTGCTTCATTAGGTTTGCCGTTGGCAGATGCATCAGATATCTCCTCTTTTGTTTTAGGTGTTGATGCATATTATTATTTTACGGATATTGATGCAGTTGTAGAAATTGGTGCTACTGCAGGATTTAGAAACTTTTTTGGAAAAGAAGTAGAAATTAGTACCGCTTCAGTCAAATTTGATGATGGTCAGTTTTTGCCATTGGCAGTTGCTGGGCGTGTTAAATTATTCGGAATACTATCGGGTGGTGCGGATATAGGTTATGCGGTTGGTATTAATGATGGAAATGATGGTGGTTTTTATTTAAGACCAGTGGTTGGGTTTGATATAGCTGATGCTATTGAATTGAATGCCTCTTTCGAAAGCATTTCTAACGATGGTGTCACTTGGGGTAATTTGAATCTTGGGATATTATTTGAGTTTTAATTAGAAATGATAGATACTAAAAAAGGGAAGCATTTGCTTCCCTTTTTTATGCTTATTTTTTAATATATTTACTTTATGCAAAAACTAATCATTATTAACGGCCCTAATTTAAATTTATTGGGTAAACGCGAACCTGCTATTTATGGTAGCTTATCGTTTACGGAATTTATGGATAAAATAAAAACCAAATATCCAAAGGTTCAGATTGATTATTTTCAATCTAATATAGAAGGAGAATTGATTAATAAATTACAGGAAGTTGGTTTTAATTATGATGGTATTATATTAAATGCTGCCGCTTATACCCATACCTCTATTGGATTGGGAGATGCGGTAAAAGCTATTGAAACACCAGTTGTTGAAGTACATATTTCAAACACATTTAACAGGGAAGAATTCAGACATCAATCTTTTATTTCACCAAATGCCAGAGGTGTTATTCTTGGTTTTGGATTACAAAGTTATGAATTAGCTATCCAGAGTTTTTTATAGGAGTTCTTATAATTATTAAAGATTATAAAATAAAAAGGTTTCAGAATTCCTGAAACCTTTTTTGATATATAATAATCAAACTGTATATGTTTGTCAATCGTAATTTATAAATGAATCACTTCACCATAAGCATCGGCTACTGCTTCCATAACAGCTTCACTCATCGTTGGGTGTGGATGTACTGCTTTTAGTACTTCATGACCTGTCGTTTCAAGTTTTCTTCCTAAAACAGCTTCAGCAATCATATCAGTAACACCAGCGCCTATCATATGGCATCCTAACCATTCACCATATTTAGCATCAAAAATAACTTTTACAAATCCATCTTTATTTCCACCGGCACTCGCTTTACCTGATGCTGAGAAAGGGAATTTACCCACTTTAATTTCAATTCCTTTTTCTTTAGCTTGCTTTTCAGTTAAACCAACACTGGCTATTTCAGGAGAACAATACGTACAACCTGGAATATTACCATAATCTAAGGCTTCTACATGTTGTCCGGCAATCTTTTCAACGCATAAAATACCTTCTGCTGAAGCTACGTGAGCTAATGCCTGACCAGGTGTAACATCGCCAATGGCATAATAACCTGGAATATTGGTTTCATAAAATTTGTTTACTAAAATTTTATCTCTGTCAACAGCTATACCAACATCTTCTAAGCCTATATTTTCAATATTTGTTTTAATTCCAACAGCACTTAAAATAATATCAGCTTCAAGAATCTCTTCACCTTTACTGGTTTTTACAGTTGCTTTTACACCTTTTCCAGATGTATCAACCTTCGTTACTTCGGCAGACGTCATAATTTTGATGCCACTCTTTTTAAAAGAGCGTTCTAATTGTTTAGACACATCCTCGTCTTCAACAGGAACTACGTTTGGTAAATATTCAACGATTGTAACCTCTGTTCCCATAGAATTATAAAAATAGGCAAACTCAACACCAATAGCTCCCGAGCCTACTACAATCATTTTCTTTGGTTGAGTAGGCAAAGTCATAGCCTCTCTATAACCAATTACTTTTTTACCATCCTGAGGTAAATTTGGTAGCTCTCTTGAGCGTGCCCCAGTGGCTACAATAATATGGTCTGCACTATATTCGGTACCATTAACATCTATTTTTTTTCCTGGTTTCAACTTTCCGAAACCTTCAATAACATCAATTTTATTTTTTTTCATTAAAAATTGAACTCCTTTGCTCATACCATCTGCAACACCACGACTACGCTGTACAACAGCATCAAAATCCTTATCAAAATCTTTTACCGAAAGGCCATAATCGCCCGCATGCTTCAAATATTCAAATACTTGGGCAGATTTCAATAATGCTTTTGTTGGAATACAACCCCAGTTTAAACAAACACCACCTAAATTTTCTTTTTCTACAATGGCTGTTTTAAAGCCTAATTGTGAAGCTCTTATGGCTGTAACATAACCTCCAGGACCGCTGCCAAGAACAATAATATCGTATTTACTCATGAGAATTTTTTAATCATTATTTCAAGGCACGAATTTACGAAACCTAATTTGAATATCGAATTTAGAAACTTATAAATTTAATTCTTATCTCAACCTTATAATAACAATTGTGCATTTTTTCTGCTTTTTAGAAGATATATATTAATGAAATATACTTTATTATTATTTTAATTTATCAAAAAAAAATATTCATCATATTGTTGATTATCAGATATTTTTTTAAATTTAAAAATATTAACCAACCAAAATATAACTAAAATGAAAAAACATGTCATTATTGCCATGATGATATTTTCTGTCGTCATGTATTCTCAAAAGAAAAAAAATGGAACCGTTTATAAAGAACATCCTGCGATTTTAGAAGTTGAAGCTATGCAGCAGGCCTTTATAAAAGGGGATACAGCAAAAGTTTCTGGTTATTTGGCAGATAATTTCAGAGCTTTTAATGGAATGAATAATAATCCAGATAATAAAGGAGCAACTAAGCAAAACTTTTTAAATCAATCAAATAACTGGAGTAAAAATTTTGCATACACCAGTATTTCTAGATGGGGTGGAGCATATCCTGATGCTATAGAATATGGAGGTGATGATGGATTGTGGGTTCAGACTTGGGATTATATAAAAGGGGTTCATGAACCTACTGGGTCAAAAATAGATATGCCTATTCATAGATTATATAAAATGAATAAAGATAATAAGATTGAGAGCGTATTGACCTATGATGATGGGTGGGTCTGGAAAGAACTCACAGAAAGAAGAAGTGCCAGAACAAATGGAACAATTTATAAAGAGCATGATAATATAAATAAGGTATTAAGAATGATGGCTGCACTTGAACATAGTGATGTTGATAAGGCTTTTAGTTTTTTTACTGAAGAGGCAAGGTTTACTAATTTAGATATGGGAGATGGTGAGTCTAATACTGTTGCTGAAGAAAAGGAAGCTTTTTTAGGTATGCTGAAAGATTGGTCTTTTGAAAGTATAGATGTACGCGGGTATCCTGATTATTTAGAATACGAAGTTGGAAATTCAAAAGTAGTTCAATCCTGGTGGACTGCCAGAATGACTCGAAAGTCTGATGGTAAAAAAGTAAAATTACCATTAATGTTAATTCATGATTTTAATGATGAAGGAATGATTACAAGAGAAGCAGGATATTATACCGTGCAGGCTTTAGCTGCCAAATAAATATTAATTTTATTAACTTATAAGAAAGCCCATCAAATATAATTTTGAAGGGCTTTTTAAGTTTTTTTGAAAAAATAAATAGTTTTAAAATTCTTTCTTTTATTTATCCTTTTCAAAATCTATACTCAATGAATTAACACAAAACCGTGTGCCAGTTTCTGTAGGACCGTCATTAAAAACATGACCTAAATGCCCACCACAATTCGAACAAACTATTTCTGTTCTAACCATACCATGAGATTTATCTAACACATAATCTACTGTTCCTTTTATAGATTCGTCAAAACTTGGCCAACCGCAATGCGCATCAAATTTGCTATTGCTTTTAAATAGTGCTTGATGACATCCTGCGCAGGTATAGATCCCGTTTTCAAAATGAAGATTGAATTTTCCTGTATGAGGACGTTCAGTACCTTTATTCCTTAGTACCCAATACTGTTCGTCCGAAAGTTGTTCTTTCCATTCGTCTTCCGATTTTTCAAAATTATATTTATTCATTTTCTGGTATAAATTTTAATGCAACGCCATTAATACAATGTCTTAAGCCTGTGGTTTTCTTTGGGCCATCATTAAAAACATGTCCTAAATGACCGCCACAAACTGCACAATGTTCTTCTTTTCCGTAAAATAAATCAGAACCACTTGAAAAAGCAACATTTCCTTTAATTTCTTTATCAAAACTCGGCCATCCAGACCCAGAATCATATTTGTTTTCGCTTTTAAATAAAGGAGTACTACATCCAGCACAAAGGTAAACGCCTTTATCGTAATTTTTATTTAACACACTAGAAAATCTAGATTCTGTTCCACTTTTTCTTAAAACGTAATATTGTTCAGAAGTTAATTCTTTTTTCCATTCGGCGTCCGTCTTTGAAATGGTATAATTCTTTTTTTCTTGACTATTTTTTTTTTGTGCTATGCCATTGCAACTCATAAATACAATGGAAATAAATAGAATGATAATCTTTTTCATATATGATAAATGTTTAGACAATTTAATGTTTTTGTCGAAAAAAAAATAAAAACTTAACATCATAATAAATAACTGTTTTCAATTTAAATACTTTTTTAAAGATTTTGTAATTTTAAAAAAAATTATAGACAAGATGAAATCAAAGAAAATAGTAATTGGAATGATCACTTTAGTGATTTTATTATCATGTGCTACTAATCCGTTTACAGGAAAACAAACGATGGCTTTACCGGGCACTGAAAATAGTTCATTATTTCCGGCCTCGTTTCAACAATATAATCAGTTTTTAAGCGAAAATAAAGTTATTAAAGGGACTTCAGATGCCGCTATGGTAACTAGAGTTGGACAAAAAATTGCGGTGGCTGCTGAGCGTTGGTTAAATGCAAATGGTCAAGTGGGATATTTAAATGATTACAAGTGGGAATATAATTTAGTGGATGATAAGGCGGTTAATGCCTGGTGTATGCCAGGAGGAAAAATTGTTGTTTATACGGGTATTTTACCGATTGCAAAAAACGAAGCTGGATTAGCAGCTATAATGGGTCATGAAGTAGCGCATGCACTTGCTAATCATGGACAACAGCGTATGAGTGCAAGTATGCTTCAGCAAGTAGGTGCCGTAGGCTTAAATGTTGCCTTGCAAGACGATAAAAACTTAGAACTTTTTAATCAGGCTTATGGTATAGGATCTCAGGTTGGAGTCATGTTACCATTTAGCCGAAGCCATGAAACTGAAGCTGATAGTATTGGTTTAACCTTAATGGCTGTTGCTGGGTATAATCCTGACCAAGCAGCAGATTTATGGAAACGTATGGATGCTCAAAGTGGGGGACAAGCACCACCTGAATTTTTAAGTACACACCCTTCTAATGCATCAAGAATAACAAATCTTACGGCATTAGCTCCAAAGGCGAAAGATGAAGCCAAAAAGTTTGGTGTTACAAGCTTTAAAGATTAAATCTGACAAACATTAGAATAATTTGTTTATTTTAGAAGCTGCTGCATAAAGGCAGCTTTTTTTATTATGGGTGAATTACAAAAAGGAAGTAATAAACTATTAAATGCATGGGCGTTTTACGATTGGGCTAATTCAGTTTATACCCTTACCATAGCCTCTACCATTTTTCCTATTTTTTATGGGACCTTAAATTTTATTGATGAAAATAAGGTGGAAGTATTCGGATTTCAATTAAAAAATACAGCATTAATTTCTTTTGTTACGGCCTTTACATTTTTGGTTGTTGCCTTTACATCACCTTTACTTTCCGGAATTGCAGATTATGTTGGTAATAAAAAAATGTTCATGCGATTTTTCTGTTATCTAGGGGCCTTTGGGTGCTTTGGTTTATATTGGTTTAGTTTAGACTATATTTATTTAAGCTTACTTTTTTATTTTTTTGGTCTGCTGGGGTATTGGGGGAGCTTGGTATTTTATAATTCTTATTTACCAGATATTGCTTTTCCAGAGCAACAAGATAAGATAAGTGCAAGAGGTTTTAGCATGGGGTATATTGGTAGTGTTACCTTATTAATTTTAAATCTTGCTATGGTAATGAAGCCTAATTGGTTTGGTTTTGATGTTGGCACAACCGAGGCAGAACATAATGCGGCTTCAATTTTGGCTATGCGTACCTCTTTTATAACTGTTGGTTTGTGGTGGGTATTATTTAGTCAGTATTCATTTTATCATTTACCAAAAGGGATACCAACAGGCAATAAAATTAAAAGACATGTTATTTTTAACGGGATCAAGGAATTGAAAATAGTTTGGAAAAACCTGACTCATAATTTGAGGTTAAAGCGATTTTTAAATGCCTTTTTTGTTTATAGCATGGCTGTTCAAACCATTATGTTAGTAGCAACTTACTTTGGTGAACAAGAAATAAATTGGGGTAGTGAAAGTGAAAAAACAATGGGGTTAATAGTTAGTATTTTAATTATTCAAATTGTTGCTGTTTTTGGAGCAATTTTGACTTCGAGATCCTCTACTAAATTTGGAAATATCAACACCTTAATTGGTATTAATATAGTATGGATGTCTTTATGTTTTTACGGCTATTTTGTTGAAACGCCTATTCAGTTTTATATCACTGCCAGTTTGGTTGGTTTTGTAATGGGAGGTATTCAATCTTTATCTCGTTCAACATATTCTAAATTTTTACCAAAAACAGCAGATACAACTTCTTATTTTAGCTTTTTTGATGTTGCTGAAAAAATAGGCATTGTCATTGGAATGTTGATATTTGGGGTGATTGATCAAATTACAGGAAGTATGAGAAACTCCATTTTATTCTTATTTATTTTCTTTTTAATAGGAATTGTTTTATTATTTAAAGTCCCAAAGGAAAGTGTAGAAGCATAGAAGACAATAAAGGCTGCACTTTAAATGTGCAGCCTTTATTGTTTTAGTTATTTAATAAAATTTCATTTTTTAATACTACCAGAACCTGCAACATTGGTGTCTTCGGTTTTTGGATTTCCTTTATAGCTAATATCTCCAGATCCAGTTACTCTTGCCTTTAAATTTTCATTACAGACGACCTTTGCATCACCTGAACCAGTAACTGATACATCGGTATTATTAGCTTGTAAGTCAAAACCATGAAAATCTCCCGAACCAGTTACGGAGGCTTTTAAAGCATTAGTTAATCCTTTTAAAGTAATATCTCCAGAACCTGTAATACTAGCTTTTACATTTGATGCCTTTATATTAAGAACAACATCACCTGAACCTGCTAAAGAAATGTCTATATCATTGGAAGTTAATACCTCTTCATTCCATAAATCTCCAGACCCAGCTAAAGAGACCTTTTCTATGTCCTTAAAAGGAATGGTTATTTTAATGGTTTTATTCTTACTTGATTTAAGATTGACATCATTCTTGGCTTTCACAACCAAAGCGCCGTTTTTAACTTCAGTAACCACATATTCGATTAAATTTTCTTCACCTTCTATGGTTATTTTTCCTTCTGTACCCTCCACTAAAATAAAGTCAAACGAGCCTGCACAATTAATACCATCATAATCTGACGTAGTTCTCGTTACTGTGGTCATTTTACCATTACCTTTTATTGATTTATTCCATTGTGCATAAGAAGTTGAAGCAAATAAAAGACATATAAATACTAATACTGTTTGATTTTTAATTGATGTTTTCATTTTATAAAATTTATTCATTTTTGATTAGTTTTTCTTGAATGTTACACTTCCATAGTCAGAGTTAATCTTAATTAAATTTGCTGAACCACTATTACCGTAAAAACCTCTATAATAATTAGTATTTGATTCGATATTCTTTTTAGTAAACTCAAAATCTGAAGTGCTCTTCATAGAACCATACTCAATATTGATATCAAAATTAAAGTTATAATCAGGATGATATCCAATAGTAATACCTAAATAATCAGATTGTACAGTTAAATTTCCGGCATTAGCGGTCATCTGATCAATTTTAAGAGACCCATAATCGCCTTTAATAGTTACATTTTTATAGACTTCACCCAAACGCATCGTTAAATAATCGCCATTCCCAGTAACATTGTTTAATTTGTTGATATATATAGATCCATAATCACAATTAAAATTAACATCTTCCGCAATTTCTACAACTGATTTAGTGTAGTCTGCATTGATATCTAATTTTTTAGTTTTTGAAACGGTAAACCCACTATAATCTGCATTAATTTTCCCACTATTGATATATTCAAAATAGCTATCGCTGGTATAATCAAATGACAGTACATTATTTTCGGCCATTAATTCTTTAGTAGTAATTTTACCGTAATCACAACTAATAGTTGCTCTTCCTTCCAGTTTTTCCAAATTAATACCACCATAATTATTATTTAAATCTACACTGTTAGTGATAGGAAGTTTTATAACATAATTTATTTCCATACTGACATTACTATTTCCCCAATTCCACCAGGATTTGTTATTGTTAAAAACAGTTTTTGCGTTTACTAAACTTGAAGATGCATTAAAATCTACATTAATACCATCTAGTTTTTTTTGTACTTTTTCTTCGTCATTTCCACTTACTTTTATAGTAACCTCAATAGATACTTTGTTGCCACTATAGGTTGAGATATTTATATTCCCATAACTATTGTCAATTTTCAATAAGGCATCACTGTTAACAGTATACTCTTTCTTTATTGTTTTTTCCTTATTGTATTTTCCTTTTAAGCTATTGTTGCTTAAAACGAATGCTGGTATTAAAAACAGTATACAAACTGTTTTATATAGTAATTGAGTTTTCATTGTTATTTTGTTTAAGTTGTTTTACATTTTCTATTGTTTCCATGACACTTTTTAATAAATCTATTCTTGTTTGAAAATTTGAGATCATGGCATAAATAACGCGTTTATCATCGCCACTATTTGTTAAGTCAATTTTAAGTGATTCATATTCATTTTCAAGAATTTCCATTTGTTTCATAGCATCCTCAATGAGCTTTGCAGTGTCTGGTGTTTTGGCTTCATTAAGTTTTAGTAATTCTTCTGAAATGGCTGTGGTGAAAAAACTTTGTGCTTGAGACATTTCCGGTGAAACACTTGCTAAATCTTTAATCGTTTCCGATGGTTTTAATAAAGTAATGATACTAAAGCAAAGTAATATTGAGGCGGCAATACTTAAAAATGGTTTCCAGAAATTTACCTTTCCTGTAACAGGAGTAATAGTTCTAGAATTTTGATTTTTAAGTTTTGATAAAAAACGTTCTTGATGCCCAATATTAGGATATTCAAAATCAAAGTCTGAACGCATGTCTTCAAAGAGTTTATCAATATTATCTTTTTTCATAATTTGTTTTTTTAAAGGACTAATTCCAATTTTTTTCTTAAACTTTCTTTCGCCCGAGATATCATCGTTCTACAGTTCGCTTGAGAAATATTTAAAATATCACCAATTTCTTCATAATCATAGCCTTCAATAAGATGAAGTGTTAAACAGATCTTATAATTTTCTTTAAGAGTGTTCATGGTTTCCAACACCTGATTTGATTTCAGGCTTGTGAGTTCTGAACTATCTAATCCGTCTGAGGCGTCTTCAATCTTATAAATGACATCATCTAAAGGAACGTTGTTGTATTTACTATTTTTCTTGTAATGGTAAATACTGTTATTGATTACAATTCGCTTAAGCCATGAACCAAATATTTTTGGGTCTTTCAGACTATCCAATTTTGTAAATGCTAACAAAAATGAATCTTGCATGATATCTTCAGCTTCATAACTATCTTTTACAATTCTTAAAGAGGTGTTATACATAGCCTTAAAATACCTGTTGTAAACTTCCAGCTGCGCCTGCTGGTTGTTTGACTTACTTAGGTCAATTAGTTGTTCAATATTTAGTTCGGTTAGTGTCACTCAAGCTTTTTGTTATTATATAGATTATGTTACTATTAAATTGTTACACTTTTAGTAAAAAAAAATCCTACATTAATTATAACGTAGGATTTTTATTTATGAATAGATTTAACTTATTAAGATTCAGCGGGCTTTTCGGCTTTTTCAATCTTAATATTGAGCTCTTGAGATTTCTCATCAAAATCCATTATAATACTATCTCCATCTTGTAGATGCGATGTAATAATTTCTTCAGCTAAAGCATCTTCAATATATTTTTGAATCGCTCTTTTTAAAGGTCGAGCACCATATTGTTTGTCAAATCCTTTTTCTGCAATATAATCTTTGGCTTTTTTACTTAATTTTAAATTATAGCCAAGGTCTTTAATCCTTACTAATAGTTTACCTAATTCAATATCAATAATTTTATTAATATCTTCTTTTTCAAGTGTATTAAATACAACTACATCGTCAATTCTATTTAAAAATTCAGGTGCGAATGATTTTTTAAGGGCATTTTCAATAACGCTTTTAGCATTCGCATCTTCCTGTGCTTTTTGAGAAGCCGTTCCAAAACCTATACCAGTACCAAAATCTTTAAGTTTTCGGGCACCAATATTAGATGTCATAATAATAATGGTATTTCTAAAATCAATTTTTCTACCTAAACTGTCTGTTAAATAACCATCGTCCAATACCTGCAGCAACATATTAAATACATCTGGATGTGCTTTTTCAATTTCGTCAAGTAAAATAACGGCATAAGGCTTACGTCTTACTTTTTCAGTCAATTGACCTCCTTCTTCATAACCAACATATCCTGGAGGCGCTCCTACTAATCTTGAAATTGCAAATTTCTCCATGTACTCACTCATGTCAATTCTAACTAATGCTTCCTCACTGTCAAACAATTCCCTTGATAATACCTTGGCTAATTGGGTTTTACCTACACCTGTTTGCCCCAAGAAAATAAATGAGCCAATAGGTTTGTTAGGGTCTTTTAAACCAGCTCTGTTACGTTGTATCGCTTTAACAACTTTAGAAACGGCTTCATCCTGACCAATTACTTTACCTTTTATAAGTTTAGGTAATTCGGCAAGTTTATTTATTTCTGTTTGAGCAATTCTATTAACAGGAATTCCAGTCATCATAGACACGACGTCGGCAACATTATCCTCACTAACAATTTCACGATGCTGTTTGGTGTCTTCCTCCCATTTTTCTTGGGCGGTTTGAAGTTCTTTTTCTAAGCGTTTTTCATCATCTCTTAACTTAGCTGCTTCCTCATATTTTTGTTTCCTAACTACAAGATTCTTATTTTCTTTTACATCTTCCAGTTGCTTCTCAAGCTCTAAAATTTGTTTAGGAACTTCAATATTTGTGATATGAACACGTGATCCAGCTTCGTCTAAGGCATCAATTGCCTTGTCTGGTAAGAAGCGTTCGGTCATATAACGATTGGTTAATTTAACACAAGCTTCTATCGCTTCAGGCGTATAGTCTACATTATGATGTTCTTCATATTTAGCCTTTATATTATTAAGTATTTCTATGGTTTCCTCGACAGATGTAGGCTCAACTATTACTTTTTGAAAACGACGCTCCAAAGCGCCATCTTTCTCAATGTATTGGCGATATTCATCTAAAGTAGTTGCCCCTATACATTGAATTTCACCACGTGCTAAAGCTGGTTTAAACATGTTAGAAGCATCTAAACTTCCTGTAGCACCTCCAGCTCCAACAATAGTATGAATCTCATCTATAAACAAAATTACATCATCATTTTTTTCAAGCTCATTCATTACAGCTTTCATGCGTTCTTCAAACTGTCCTCGGTATTTGGTTCCAGCAACTAAACTTGCTAAATCCAAAGTAACTACACGTTTGTTAAATAAAATACGAGATACTTTTCTTTTAATAATTCTTAGAGCCAATCCTTCGGCGATAGCTGATTTACCAACGCCTGGTTCTCCAATTAAAAGCGGATTGTTCTTTTTACGGCGACTTAAAATTTGCGAGACACGTTGTATTTCTTTTTCTCGTCCAACAACGGGATCAAGTTTTCCTTCTTCGGCTAACGCTGTTAAATCTCGTCCAAAATTATCTAAAACAGGAGTTTTTGATTTTTTATTGGGCTTATTGGAAGGAGCGTTAAACAAATTGTCTTTTGCTGTATCATCATCGTGACTAGTATCGTCATCTTGAAATGATTCAGACTTGGGTTCTATATATTCGTTATCGTTAGTAATCATAAATTTGAATTGTTCTTTAACGTTGTCATAATCAACTTTTAGTTTATTTAAAAGCTTGGTAGTAGGGTCGTTTTCGTTTCTTAAAATGCACAATAATAAATGTGCAGTATTTATTGAGCTACTTTGAAACAATTTAGCCTCTAAAAAGGTTGTTTTTAAGGCACGCTCTGCTTGTCGGGTTAAGTGTAAATTCTTCTTTTGATTAGAAGTTTCAGATGTACTTGGGTTGGCCGGACTTAATATTTCAACCTTTCGTCTTAGATGATTCAAATCAATCTCTAGGGCATTTAAAATATTAATCGCTTTACCGTTTCCATCTCGTAAAAGACCCAGCATTAAATGCTCTGTGCCAATAAAATCGTGGCCAAGCCGCAATGCTTCTTCCTTGCTGTAAGCAATAACGTCTTTAACTCTAGGTGAAAAATTATCGTCCATAATAAAATCCTTTCTGCATTAAAAGTAATAAAACAATTTAGTAAAGACAAAAACTATACCTTAAATTGTCAGTGAGCTGCTAATTGACAAAAAAAACTTTAAAAAATCAAAATTTTTGTGATTATACTTATTAACGAAAAACACCTTAAAAATTGTTAATAAAAAACACTAAAAAAACGCTCTAAATGTCCTGTCATGACTGATGAAATAGTTATCTTAGCACGATTTGAAATATTGATAAAATAACTAATTAATTATATATGGCTGAAGGAGAAAAACTTATTCCAATTAACATAGAAGACGAAATGAAATCGGCTTACATTGATTACTCAATGTCGGTCATTGTGTCACGTGCTTTACCTGATGTAAGAGATGGGTTAAAGCCTGTTCATAGACGTGTTCTTTTTGGAATGTATGAATTAGGTGTAAGAGCTAATACGGCGCACAAAAAATCAGCAAGAATAGTAGGTGAAGTTTTAGGAAAGTATCATCCACATGGTGATACATCAGTTTATGATGCGATGGTTCGTATGGCTCAAGAATGGAGCTTACGTTATATGCTTGTTGACGGACAAGGAAACTTTGGATCGGTTGATGGTGATAGTCCTGCTGCAATGCGTTATACAGAAGCACGTATGCGTAAAATATCTGAAGACATGTTGGCGGATATCGATAAGGAAACGGTTGATCATCAGTTAAATTTTGATGATACTTTACATGAACCAACCGTATTGCCAACTAGAATTCCAGGCCTTTTAGTTAACGGAGCCTCAGGTATTGCTGTCGGTATGGCAACCAACATGCCGCCTCATAACTTAAGTGAAGTAGTAGATGGTATCGTAGCTTATATTGAAGATAAGGACATTGAAATAGATGAGTTAATAAAACACGTTAAAGCGCCAGACTTCCCAACAGGAGGAACTATTTATGGTTATGATGGTGTTAAAGAAGCGTTTCATACAGGTCGTGGACGTATCGTTATGCGTGCTAAAGCCAATATTGAAGAGGTTAATGGGCGTGAATGTATAATTGTCACAGAAATACCGTATCAAGTCAATAAGGCAGATATGATTAAGAAAACTGCTGACTTGGTAAATGATAAAAGACTTGAAGGTATTTCTACTATTCGCGATGAATCTGATAGAAATGGTATGCGCATTGTTTATGTTCTTAAACGTGATGCTATCCCAAATATCGTTTTAAATAAACTTTATAAATATACGCAGCTACAATCGTCATTTAGTGTTAATAATATTGCTTTAGTAAAAGGACGTCCACAAATGTTGAATCTAAAGGATATGATTCATCATTTTGTAGAGCACAGACATGAAGTTGTTGTAAGAAGAACAACTTATGAATTAAGAAAAGCAGAGGAACGCGCACATATATTAGAAGGATTAATTATTGCATCTGATAATATTGATGAAGTTATTGCTTTAATCAGAGCGTCTTCAAATGCGGATGAAGCCCGTGAAAAATTAATGACTCGTTTTGAATTGTCTGAACTACAGGCAAAAGCCATAGTTGAAATGCGTTTACGTCAACTTACAGGTTTAGAGCAAGATAAGCTAAGAAGTGAGTATGAAGAATTAATGAAAACCATTGAAGATTTAAAAGATATTCTTGATAAAAAAGAACGTCGTATGGAAATCATTAAACAAGAACTTATTGAAGTAAAGAATAAATATGGTGATGAGCGTCGTTCAATAATTGAATACGCAGGAGGAGACTTAAGTATAGAGGATATGATTCCAGATGAAAAAGTAGTTATTACTATTTCTCATGCAGGATATATTAAACGCACCTCACTTTCAGAATATAAAACCCAAAATAGAGGCGGTGTTGGTCAAAAGGCATCCACAACTAGAACTGAAGACTTTTTAGAGCATTTATTTGTTGGAACTAACCATCAATATATGTTATTCTTTACGCAAAAAGGAAAATGTTTCTGGATGCGTGTTTATGAAATTCCTGAAGGAAGTAAAACCTCTAAAGGAAGAGCCATTCAGAATTTAATAAATATTGAGCAGGACGATAATGTAAAAGCATTTATATGTACTCAAGATTTAAAAGATGAAGATTATATTAATAGCCACTATGTTATAATGGCTACTAAAAATGGGCAGGTTAAAAAGACATTATTAGAGCAATATTCTCGTCCTAGAACTAATGGTATTAATGCCATAACTATCAAAGAAGATGATATGCTTTTAGAAGCTAGATTAACAACTGGTGAAAGTCAGGTTATGCTAGCCCTTAAATCTGGTAAAGCCATTCGGTTTGAAGAAGCTAAAACAAGACCAATGGGTAGAAGTGCCTCTGGAGTTAGAGGTATTACACTTGCTAACGCTAAAGATGAGGTGATAGGAATGATAACTATTGAAAATCCGCTTGAAGAATCGGTATTGGTAGTGTCTGAAAATGGCTATGGAAAACGTACCTATATTGATGATCCCGAAGATGGAGAACCAGTTTACAGAGTAACTAATCGTGGTGGTAAAGGAGTTAAAACTATCTCTATTACTGAAAAAACGGGTGATTTAGTGTCTATAAAGAGTGTGACAGATAATGACGATTTAATGATTATTAATAAATCAGGAATTGCCATTCGTATGTCCGTGAAAGATTTAAGGCTTATGGGGCGTGCTACTCAAGGTGTGAAACTAATAAACCTTAGAAATGGAGATTCTATTGCAGCAGTTGCTAAAGTAATGCAAGATGATGACGTTGAAGAAACCGAAGGTATTGAAAATATTGAAAATAATGAAGGGTTGCCAAATGGCACAACTCTTGATAATGAACTAGAAGAAAACAATTAACACATTAACTTTAAAATTATTTAAAATGAAAAATCGAGTTATAATAGCTATAGCATTTTTGATAAGCACCGTTTCATTTGCTCAAAAAAAGGAACTAAAGGCTGTTGAAAAATCTATAAAAAGTAATAACTATTCAGAAGCAAAGACAGGCTTAAGTCAGGTTGAGCCAATGCTAGATGGTTTAGATAGCAAAACAAAATCTCAATATTATTTTTTAAAAGCCCAATCTTTTTATGCTAATGGGGCAGGTTCAAATGCTGATGTTGATAC
>JAHEDS010000005.1:36106-43962 GCA_024641135.1 Flavobacteriales bacterium | reverse complement strand
AGTCCAGAAGATATTAATTTAATCCTTTCTGAAGCGAATGTTTATTACAAAATGGGTAATAAAGAAGAATTTAAAAATCTATTGGAATTAGCTACTACTAAAGATCCTAATAATCCGGAGTTACAATATAATTTGGGTGTTATTGCTTCAGAATCAGACCATCCAGATGAAGCTATGGCGTACTATAAAAAAGCAATTGAATTAGATCCAAATTACATTAATGCTTATATTAATAGTGCTGCATTAATTTTAAATAAAGAGCAAGCTTTAATAGAAGAAATGAATAAATTAGGGACTTCTAAAAAGGATGATTTGCGTTATGATGAATTAAGAATATTGCGTCAAGATATCTATAAAGGAGCTATTCCATTTTTAACTAAAGCTTGTGCAATAGATGCTAAAAATTTAAGTGCTGCTAAAACCTTAATGAATATTTACAGTGTTCTTGGAGAAACAGATAAATATAAGGAGATGAAGGTAATAGTGGACGAGCTTGAAGCTGCAGGAAACTAATTTATACTAAAAATAAAAAAGCCGCTAATTTTAGCGGCTTTTTTTATATCACTTTTTTAATAACTCTAAGTTTATGGGTATGTGTTTTTAAATCGACATTATAAATGCCCGTATGATCTAATCGGTCAATTCTAACTTTACCATGGGCATGAATGATATAATTATCCTGCATAATAAGTCCTACATGAACTATTTGTCCTTCACTGTTATCAAAAAAGGCTAAATCTCCAGGTTCACTTTCTTCAATAAAACTAAGAGCTTCTCCTTGTGTGGACTGTTGTGAAGCATCACGTAGAAGACTATATCCATTTAGTTTATAAACCATTTGTGTGAAACCAGAACAGTCAATTCCGAATGGACTTTTTCCTCCCCATAAATAGGGACTATTTAAATACAAAAAGGCTGTTTTAATGATGTTATTTTTAGGTTTTTTTCCTTCAACAATACTTCCGTCATGGGTATGATTTAAAACAGAAAGCCCGTTTAATGTTGAGCCTAAAAGAATAGGATGTAGTTGCTCATTAGTATCTTCAATAAATTCAACTAAATCAATAGATAATTTTAAAGTAGAATTCTCTAAATTTTTATACTGTTCTTCATCAATTAATTGATATTGCTTGTTATCAATCCAACCTTCATAAGAATCAAACGCAAGTCTAATTCTACTCCAGTTTTTTTGTTTATCTAATATTTTAAAAAAATCACCATATAATAATTGTGAAACTAATTCACTTTTATCAGAAGATTCAGATCTTAAAGGAACAATGCTTAAATGACAAATTCCGTATAGCATTCAATAATAATTAATTTCGTTCTAATACAAGGGCAGATGCACCACCACCACCATTACAGATAGCTGCCGCACCAATTTTTGCATTATTTTGTTCTAAAACGTTTATTAAGGTTACTAAAATTCTTGCTCCTGAACATCCTAGAGGATGACCAAGTGATACGGCTCCGCCGTTTACGTTCACATTGTTATCCTTAAGTCCAAGAATTTTCATGTTCGCTAATCCAACAACCGAAAAGGCTTCATTAAACTCAAAATAATCAACTTTGTCTAAAGAAATCCCTGCTTTTTTTAAGGCTTTTGGTAAAGCTTTCGCTGGTGCTGTTGTAAACCATTCAGGCTCATGGGCGGCATCAGCATATCCTTTAATAGTTGCTAATACTTTTAATCCTAGTTCTTTAGCTTTTTCTTTGCTCATTAAAACCAATGCAGCAGCTCCATCATTAATAGTAGAAGCGTTTGCAGCCGTTACTGTACCGTCTTTTGTAAATGCTGGACGAAGACTTGGAATTTTTTCAATTTTTACATTGGTGTATTCTTCATCCTTATTTATAATTATGGGTTCTCCACGTCTTTGAGGAACTTCAACAGGTACGATTTCATTATCAAATTTTCCTGCATTCCATGCTGCTTCAGACCGTTTATATGATTGAACAGCAAAATTATCTTGATCTTCTCTTGAAAAATTAAATTCAGTAGCACAAGCATCTGCACAAACTCCCATAGCATTTTGGTCGTAAGCATCAACTAAGCCATCTTTTTGCAATCCATCAATTAAGGTTGTGGGACCAAATTTAGTGCCGTTTCTTGCATATAAATAATGAGGAATTAAACTCATATTTTCCATACCACCTGCAACTATAATATCAGCATCACCATTAGCTATAGACTGGGCAGCAAGCATCACCGATTTCATTCCAGAAGCGCACACCTTATTAATAGTGGTACAAGGAACTGTATTTGGAATACCTGCATAAATCGCAGCTTGTCTGGCAGGTGCTTGTCCAACTCCTGCTTGCACTACATTTCCCATAAATACTTCTTGTACAAGTTCTGGCTTTAAATTAATTTTATTTAAAGCGCCTTTAATGGCAACTGCTCCTAAATTTGAAGCTGTAATAGTTGATAATGATCCTAAAAAACTACCAATTGGTGTTCTTACCGCAGATACAATAACGACTTCTTTATTCATTTTTTTGATGTTTAATTAGCTTGTAGCGAAAATAATCATTTTTTAGTAAAAATTAGAACGATTACTGCATTATAAAAAATCAAAAAAGCGTATATTTTATTACATTTGAAAACCTTTTAAAACATACATGTCAGATTTTATCAATAAATTATATCGAAACCATTCTTTAATCTATAAAGGGTTACTGTTTATATGTACCACTTTTTTAATAGTGTATTTATTCCCAAAAACAGGAAAATTTAAATATAATTTTGAAAGAGGAAAGCCTTGGCAATCAGAGAATCTATATGCGCCTTTTAATTTTGCTGTTAAAAAATCGGATGAAGAAATTACGCTAGAAAAAAAGGGAATAACAGATAATTCAACACTTTTTTTTACGGTAGATGTTACTATTGAAAAAGAAGTAAAGAATTTGTTTGAATCTCAGTTTAAATCAAATTTTACCGATTCTATTAGCAGATTACAACGCAATATTTTATACAAAACGGGAGAAAGGATTATTAATGAATTATATCTTTTTGGAGTATTAAATGAGAATTATAATTTTCCAGATAATAAAACGGCTATTATTCTTGAAGACCGTATTGAAAAGCGTACTACTAAATATGGCGATTTAATTAATCAAGATGAAGTTTCTTCAATAATTAATAAGGTATTAAATGAAGGTAATTTAAGTGCCTATAAAACGGAGTTTACCTCTTTGTTTTTTGATTTAATTCAGCCTAATTTAACGTTTGATAAATCGTTTACAGACAAAGTTTTAAATGAAGATTTAAATAAAATAGCCTATTCCCGTGGAAGTATAGAAAAGGAAACTTTAATTATTTCAAAGGGAGAAATTGTAGAAGGAAATAAATACCAAATTTTAGAGTCTTTAAAATCAGAATATGAATCGCAAGTTTGGAATGCCTCTAACTATAACTGGATTTTATTCGCTTATACGTTATTAGTTTCTTTGGCACTTTTAATGCTGTTATTATTTTTACGAAAATACCGGCGAGATGTTTTTGAAAATAATACGAAAGTCACCTTTATTTTTTTCAATATATTTTTAATGGTATTTATTACCACTATGGTGGTAAATTATAGTTCAGAATATATTTATGTAGTCCCCATTTGTATTTTACCTTTAATATTTAAAGCTTTTTTTGATGCGCGTCTAGGATTATTTGCACATGTAATTACGGTTTTATTATTAGGCTCTATTGTGCCTAATAGTTACGAGTATATGTTTTTACAAATTATTGCAGGTATTGTTACTATTCTTACTATTTCTGAGCTTTATAAAAGAGCAAACCTGTTTATTTCTGTAGGTCAAATTACGCTCATCTATATCATCGCCTATTTTGCATTTTTTGTAATTCATGAAGGCAGTGTAGAAACTATTAAATGGGAAACTTTTATATGGTTTGTTTTATGTGGTTTGGCAACACTGTTTGTACAGCCATTAATTTATATATATGAAAAATTATTTGGATTAGTTTCAGATGTGTCACTTTTAGAATTGTCAGACACCAATTCAAAATTGCTAAAAGAATTATCTAATAAAGCACCAGGAACTTTTCATCATTCTTTAAATGTTGCAAATTTGGCTGAAGCCTGTGCTAATGAAGTAGGCGCTAACGCTATGCTTCTTAGAGTTGGAGCGTTGTACCATGATATAGGTAAAATGAAAAATCCAACCTATTTTATTGAAAACCAATCTACTGGTATAAATCCACATGACGAATTGCATTCTATTGAAAGCGCACGTATTATTATTGAGCATGTTATTACAGGAATAGAAATAGCTAAAAAATATAATTTACCGGATCGAGTTATTGATTTTATTAGAACACATCACGGTACATCCATGGTATATTATTTCTACATTAAGGAAAAGGAGCTTCAGCCAGAAGTTGATAAATCTGAATTTATGTATCCGGGACCAAAACCTTTTAGTAAAGAAACGGCGATATTAATGATGTGTGATAGCGTAGAGGCCGCATCAAAAAGTTTAAAAGAACCAACATCTACCAAGATTGATTTATTTGTTGAAAACATTATAAGTAAGCAAATTGATGAAGGTCAATTTTTAAATGCCAACATCACTTTTAAGGAAATTCAATCTATAAAAAAAGTGCTAAAACACAAGCTTGCAAATATTTATCATTTGCGTATTGAATATCCTGAATAATTTTTTTAAAAAATTAAATAAATAGTTGTGTTCTTAAAGATGATACATTACATTTGCAACCGCAATTTTATTGCATGAGTTCATTAAAAATAGGAGAGGTGCCAGAGTGGTAATGGAGCAGATTGCTAATCTGTCGACGGGTAACTGTCGCCAGGGTTCGAATCCCTGTCTCTCCGCAAATATTTAGATAACCATTTCGGGGTGTAGCGTAGCCCGGTTATCGCGCCTGCTTTGGGAGCAGGAGGTCGCAGGTTCGAATCCTGCCACCCCGACAACAAAAATGACTGGTCGCGTAGCTCAGTTGGATAGAGCATCTGCCTTCTAAGCAGACGGTCACAGGTTCGAATCCTGTCGCGATCACAAGACAAACCTCTAGTTTTTACTAGGGGTTTCTTGATTCTTATAATTAGTGTCAAACAAGAATTATAGTAAAGTCTGCTATAAAAAACATCTCTCTCATTAATATTATTATTAAGTATCATTAATGTTTGTTAAAAATAGTTTTGATATTTGACAATACATATAATATTGTTTTTTGGTAATAAAAACCTTAAATTTAAAAATCTCTCAGGATCAAGAGAATCTATATACTACTAAATGAATAAGACCAATTTAAAAATACTAGAAGAATTAAAAGTGAAAGATTATCAATTATCTTCTATTTATGATTCTATTCAAGATATTTTATTTTATTTAGAGGTCTTACCAGACGAGAATTATCGTTTTATTTCTACAAATTCTTCGTTTTCAAGAATTACAGGAATTCCAAAAGAATTTGTGATAGGAAAATTAGTAAGTGAGGTTATTGAAGAGCCCTCGCTTTCTTTAGTTTTAAGGAAATACAAGGAAGCTATAGATAGTCATTCTTCAGTTCAATGGGAAGAAACTACTCAATACCCAAATGGATTATTAACAGGCATTATAACAATTAATCCTGTATTTGATGCAAATGAAAATTGCACACATTTAGTAGGATCTGTTCACGATATAACGGATCGTAAGTTTGTTGAGAACCTTCTAGTTGAATCTGAGAAGAAGTACAGGGCGCTTTTTGAAAATATGAATACCGGTTTTGTATTGTTTGAGGTTATTCTTGATGACTTCCAGAATCCTATTGATCTGATAATAGTTGCTGCCAATCAAGAATTTGAGAAAACTACAAGCTTACAATTAGAAAAAGTTATTGGACAACGCTTAACACATGTATTACCAGGGATAGAAAATGATGATGCAGACTGGATAGGCACATATGGTAAACTTGCACTTGGAGGCGGGGAGCGGCATTTTGAAGAACCTTCAGAGATTCTTGGGAAACATTACACTGTTAATGCTTATCAATCCGCACCAAAACAATGCGCTGTAACGTTTCTTGATATTACCGAACGTATACATGCGCAGCAGGCAATCAAGGAAAACGCAGCTAATTTAATTTCATTAATCAACAACACCAAAGATTCCATTTGGTCACTGGACCGGAATTACAACTTTATCGTTTTCAATAAAGCCTATGCCGATATTTATTTGAAGATTAATGGGATTGAGCTAAAAAAAGGCATGAATGCCAAAAAGCATCTCTCTGCAGATCAACTTAAATTCTGGGAATCAATGTTTGAACCTGTTTTTGAAGGAGAAATGAAAGTTTTTGAATTTAATCACAGCATTGATGGAAAGCAGCATTACTATCAAACAGCTCTAAATCCTATTTATGAGGATGGTCTAGTTATTGGAGCATCAGCCATAAGTGTGGATATTACGGACATTAAAATGGCCGAAGTAGCTTTAAATGAGGCTCAAAAAATTGCAAAAACAGGAAGTTTTAATTATGACTTACTAACAAAAACTATTGAGACATCAGAATCATTTAATGAAATTGTCGGAATTAAATTAGACGACAAATTAACATTTGATATTTGGAGAACAATCACACATCCGGTAGATACACCTAATAACCAAAAAGCGCTTGAAAACACTATAAATACAGGCGAAAAATTTGATTTAGAATATAGAATTATAACTAAGGAAAAAAAAGAATTAAAATGGATTCATGGTTTAGGTGAAGTAATCTATAAAAATGGTGTTGCAACAAACTTTTTTGGGACCATTCAAGATATTACAGATCGAAAAAGGGTACAGATAGAATTAAAGACTGCCAAAGATTTTTCAGAAGGACTCATTGAGTCTATGCATGATGGACTCATAGTTTTTAATAGGGATTTAAAGGTTTTAGGAGCTAATGCTGCCTTGTTTAAAATGACTGGGTTTACAAAAGAAGAAATAGTTGGCAACAAAATACCACTTCCGTTTCACCCTGAACAAGATACAGATAGAAAAAAACTTTTCGGAATAATAAAAAAGCTTTTTAATAATGAATTGAAAGATTCATTTGAAACCGAATATGTCCATAAGGATGGCAATAGAATTCCTGTTTATCTTACCATTTCTAAAATTTACGATGAACGAGGAGAAATAGAAGCTTATTTCGCTTTGGTACAAGATATTACTGTACGCAATAAACAGTTAGAAGAAATTAGAGCGGCAAGAGAGTTTTCTGAAGAATTGATATTAACCATGGCAGATGGGTTAGCAACTGTTGATATAAATGGGGTTGCAATAAATGTAAATAACGCCCTTTGTAAAATGACAGGATTTACAAAAGAGGAACTTATTGGTGTTAAAGCGCCATTTCCATATTGGCCAGAAGAATCTTATGAGCTAATTAATTCAGCCTTTAAAAAAACACTTCAAGGAGGAGAAAATCGCTTTAATTTAACTTTTAGGCATAAAAATGGGGAGCGGTTTCCAGTTTCTGTAAGCGCAAAATCTATTAAAGATAAAGATGGAAAAAATATTGCGTTTTTTGCAACGGTACAAGACTTATCAGAGCAAGTTAAAGCAAAAAACGAAATGCTTAAGGCCATTGATTTTTCTGAAGGGCTTATTAAGTCAATGCATGAAGGATTAATTGTTTTTAGTTTAGATCTTGAGATAGTTAGTGTAAACCCTGCATTTTGTAAAATGACTGGCTTTAAAGAAAAGGAGTTAGTTGGTAAGAAATATCCGTTTGCATTTAACCCGCCCGAACATAAAAAAGTTTTAGAGAAAAGAAAAGTGCAAGCTTTAAACGATACTTTAGTTAGTGCTTATGAAAGTTTATATATGCACAAAGACGGTCATCGTTTTCCTGT
>JAHEDS010000005.1:0-36006 GCA_024641135.1 Flavobacteriales bacterium | reverse complement strand
TTAATAATTGTTAATCCGGGTGGAAAAATTATTTTGGTTAATCAATCTACCTGCAATATGCTGGGATATTCTAAAGAAGAACTTGTTGGAATGGATTTACCTTATCCGTTTGCAAAACCAGAAGATTTTGAAGAAATAGGTCGTACTAACCAAAAAGTTGCTGAAGGTAAAAACCCTGAATTTCAATTTGAATTTATTAGAAAAAACGGAGAGCATTTTTTAGCAACCTTTTTAACTGGAACCATTACAAACGATAAAAATGAAGTGATTGCTTTGTTTGGAACCATGAAAGATATTTCTAAAGAAGAAAAGGCTAAAAGAGCATTGGAAGAAGCTGCTAAAAAATCAGCCCTTAAGAAAGATGTTATTTTGGAATTGACAACATATGTAGGTAAAGATTTTAATACAAGCTTAAATAAAATAACTAAGCTTGCAGCTAAAACTCTAAATGCAGAAAGAGTAAGCGTTTGGCGATTTAATGAAGATGGAACTGAAATATTTTGTAGAAAATTATATATTTCAGGAAAGGATTCTTTTGAAGAAGGGCACCGTCTAAAATTTGAAGATAATCCGGATTATTTTAAGGCTTTATATAAAAACCGGACTATTATTGTAAAAGATGCTCAAAAAGATAAGATTACTAAAAAATTTACAAATAACTATTTAAAACCAAATCAAATACGGTCCTTAATGGATGTGTTTATTAATAGTACAAATGGTTATTATGGTATTATTTGTTTTGAACATGTTGGTCTAACAAATAGAGAATGGTTAGCAGAAGACCAAGAATTTGCAACGTCTTTAGCAAGTATTGTGTCTGTAATGGTAGAAAGTAAGGAGCGGTTAGTTGCTGAGGGTGAATTAAAAACAGAAAAAGAGTTTTCTGAAACACTCATTACATCTTTAAATGAAGGATTGTCTGTTGTAGATTTAGAAGGTACTCATATAAAAGTAAATGACGCTTTATGCCAAATGACCGGTTTTAGTGAAGAGGAACTTGTTGGTATAAAAGCACCTTTTCCATACTGGCCACCAGAAGAATATGACTCTATATTTAAGGCATTTAATAATCCACTTAAAAATTTAAGTATTAATAAGGAAGCTGTTTTAATGAAAAAAACTGGAGAGCGATTTCCGGTTTCTTTATCAGATGCTGTTATTAAAAATAAAGAGGGTAAAATAATCGCTTACTTTACAACCATCACAGATATTTCTATGCGGGTAAAAGCGGAAAATATTTTAAAAGAAAATATTGAAATATCAAATCAAAGAAAAAATATAATTATTGAATTAGCGAATCTTATTGGAGAAGATTTAAGAACCTCGTTAAGAAAAATTGCAACGACAACAGCAAAAGCGCTTAATGTTGAATTGGTAACTATTTGGGAATACGAAAATGATGATTCAGAATTAATAAGTAAGTTATTTTACAATAGCAAAGCCAATAAATTTATTGAAAAAGGATTAGTTGTTAAAAAAGTAGATTATCCGAGCTATTTCAATGCTTTTATGGGTAAAAATAGTTTAAATATTTCTGATGTTGTAAACAATCCAATTACTAAAGAGTTCGCTAAAGAATATTTTGTCCCAAATAATATTTTTTCTAGAATTGACGTACTTATTTATGGGCGTTTTAGCCCTTTTGGGATTATAAGTTTTGAAAGTTCTGTGCCAAATCGAGTTTTTAATAACGAGGAAGAAAGTTTTGCAACCTCTATAGCGAGTATCGTGTCTTTAATGATTGAAAGTTACGAACGTAAATTAGCTGAGAGCAGTATGTTTGAAGCAAATGAAAAATTATTAGAAGCCAATAAAGAGCTAAATATTTTAAGGAATCAATTAGAACAGGAGAATGTTTATTTAAGAAATGAATTAGAGTTGGTTTTTAACTTTGAAGAGATGGTTTATGGCAGTGTGGAATTTAGCCATGTTCTATCTGAAGTTGAAAAAGTGGCTCCAACAAATGCTACAGTACTATTATTAGGAGAATCGGGAACAGGAAAAGAATTAATAGCGAGAGCCGTTCATAAAATAAGCTTGCGCCATAATAAACCGTTAATTAAAGTGAATTGTTCGGCTATCCCAAGAGAGCTTATAGAAAGCGAGCTATTTGGCCATAAAAAGGGCTCCTTTACTGGGGCTTTTAGCGATAAAATTGGAAAATTTGAATTAGCAGATGGCGGGACGCTGTTTTTAGATGAAATAGGTGAGCTGCCTTTAGATATGCAACCAAAAATATTAAGGTTTTTACAAGAAGGAGAAATTGAAGTAGTTGGTGGTACTGGATTAAAAAAACTAGATGTTAGAGTTATTGCAGCAACTAACCGTAACCTTAAGGAAGAAATAGAGAAAAAGCAGTTTAGAGAAGATTTGTATTTCCGTTTAAATGTGTTTCCTATAGTTATCCCACCTTTAAGAAAAAGAAAAGACGATATCCCATTATTGGTCGAGCATTTTGTTGATAAATTTAATAAGGCGTATGGAAAAAACATACAATTTATATCAGATTCGGCCATGAAACAGTTATCGGCTTATGAATGGCCTGGTAATATAAGAGAACTAGAAAATTTAATTGAACGCGCTTCCATATTATCTACTTCAAAAACTTTAATTATTCCAGGTTTTGAATCTGAAGAGCAAAAAAGTAAAACCAATATTTTAATTAAAGATAAAGACTTATCATTTGATACCGCACAACGTAATCATATTGTTAATGTTTTACAACAATGTAATTGGAAAATTTCAGGTACAGATGGTGCTTCAGCTAAATTAGGTTTAAAGCCTAGCACACTTCGCGATAAAATGTCTAAACTGGACATTAAAAAACCATAATTAAACACACGGAATACCGTGTATTATCAAAATAGGTAATATATAAAAACGGAATACCGTGAGTTTTCTTTTTATTGTAACCGATTACCTTAATTTATAAATACCTAATAAACAATTAGTTGTATTTTATTGTGTCGACTATTTTGGTTTTGGCACATCAATTGGTATTTGTTTTTCAAATGAAGATGTATGGAAAACATAATACAATTGGATAGTGTTAAACTTTCGGTAAGAGACCACATCATATATTGTGATATAGATAACGGTTTTGATTATCAGTCATTAAAAGTTGGTGTCACTGAAATATTTAATGATAGTAGTCTTACTTTTCTATCTAAGGGTAAATATCTTCCATTACTTATCAATTTAACAGAAGTAAATAATTTAGAGGCCATTAAACTTTTTATGTTTTTTTCACAAAGCCTTCAAGTGAATATTTCTGTTTTATCTAAAACATTTGTAGTTAGGTCATCATTTTTAAAAATTGTGTTACAACTATCTAGTGTTTTTTGTGGAAATGTGGTTCCCAATAGAATTTTTAAAAATTTTAATGGAGCTATTGAAAATTGTAACAAAATGTATTTAGTATTTAATGTGGCAAATTAAAACAAGAAATATGGACGAATTAATAATTTATGAGCATGCAACTTTCTGGATTGATAATGCTGGAATCTTATTTTGTAAGCTTACTAGTTTAGATGCTCAAAACAAATTAGATTTCAAAATAGCAAATAAATACATTGATGCCATAGTTAAGTTATCAAACGGTATTCCAAGACCTTTTGTTATTGATTTAAGGGATACAAAGGGTACTTTTTCTATAGCTGGAGCTCAAGTCTTGTCTAATGCATTAAGTAAAGTTTCTTTAGTAATTTCTGAGGCTTATATAGTAAATACACTTTCAATGAATTTATTAATTCATTCTTATAAGCGTTTATACAATACAACTATTCCTTTTGAAATATTTAATAATGATGCTTCGGCTTTAGCTTATTGCTTAGAATCTAAAAACAATTAATTTATGGAGGCACTTAAATACTACTGGAATAACAACTCTGAAGAGTTAATACAAAACTTAATTAACGAAAATAGTATTTATTCAATAAGTGATTCGTTTGGTAGAATAGAATATGTAAATAATAAATTTTGTGACATATTAGAGTGTAATATTCATGAATTAATTGGCGAAAATCATAAACTTTTAAAGTCTGAATTACATGCTTCTTTTAAATATAAAAACTTATGGAATACCATTCAAAAAGGAATGGTTTGGCAAGGTGTTTTAAAAGATAAAACTAAAAAAGGCACTTCTTTTTGGTTAGATACTACCATTATTCCAATAAAGAATAAGGACGAAAATAATTTAAAATATTTATGCATATATAATGACATAACTAAAATTAAATCCAAAAGTGATAAAATTGAGGAAGATGAAGCTTTTTATCGTTCTATATATAATTCGAGTGATGTTGAAATAATTATTACTACAGACGATAATGGAATAATTACAAAATGGAATAAGGGAGCTAACATTGCTTTTGGCTTTACCGAGTTGGAAATGATTGGGACCTCGTTAAAGGGTTTAATGGCTAATAGGTATAAAAAAAGAAACCTTAGCGAGTTTTTAAAATTAATTAATAGGTTTAAAAAGGCTCAAAACACCGAGATAGTAGAATTAAATTGTGTTAAAAAAAATGGAGAAGAATTCCCAGTAGAATTTATTATTAAGAACTGGTATATTAACGAAAAAGAATCTTATATAATTAAGATGCTTGATATCACAAAGCGTCTGGCATTTCAAAAAAGGTTAAAACTAAAAACCAAAGAATTAGAATTGTTTCTATATCGGGCAGCTCATGAAATAAAAGGTCCATTTTCATCAGCAAAAGGATTAATTAGTTTATTAAAGGAAGAGGAGTCTATTGATAAAGTACACGTTTTAGCAGAATTACTTGAGGAAACATTAAATAATGCCAAAATACTATCTGAAGATCTTGCAAGTGCCTCACTTATTTCAACAAATCTACATGAATTGAAGATTGTTAATTTTAATGAAATTGTTGGACAGGTATTAAACATTCTTAATGGATATAAGAATTCAAAAAACATAAAATTTAATATTGATATAAAGGATTCTGGCGATTTTTTGTCAAATCCGGACCTTATTTTCTCGATTTTTCAAAATTTAATAAAAAACTCAATAAAATATTCGTTGCCTTTTTCTGAAAATCATGTGCCTAAAATTGATATAAAAGTAAGGTCGTTAAATGAGGAAATAGTCATTTTAATTTGTGATAATGGAAAAGGAATAGGCGATAAAGAGATTGATAAAATATTTGATTTGTATTATAGAACTGACAATGAGAATGGTAATGTAAGTGCAGGATTAGGTCTCTATATCGTTAAAAATATTATTGAGAGTTTAAACGGAAGAATTTCTGTTAGTAGTGAAAAAAATAATGGAGCATGTTTTAAAATTAATTTACCCAATAATTTGAAATTAAGATAAAAATGAAAATTAATTTTATGTTGATTGATGATAGTAAAGTTGATGTGTTTATCAATCAAAAGCAAATAGAAAAATTAGCGGTTGAAACAGACGTGAGAACTTTTTTTAGTGCTAGTCATGCGATTGATTATTTAGATAAAATAAAAAATGTCACAGAATTAGACGACGTGTTTGTTCCAGATATTATTTTATTAGATATCAACATGCCAACTATGAATGGATTTGAGTTTTTAAAGAGTTTTATGGTATTGAATGAAGATAAAAGGTTTTCAACAAAAATTTATATGCTATCCTCGTCCACGAATTTGATAGATATACAGAATGCAAAAAAGAAAAGTGCTTGTCATGGATATATTATTAAACCATTAACATCTTTTAATCTTGAAAACATTGTATTTAATTTTAAACCCTTTTTATACACTTATGATTTTCTAGAGGAAAATATTAGTCCGCCACATTTTTTTAATGAATAAATAAACATAACATAAATAAAAACGATAATCAAATATTAATTATAAACCCTTAGTTCCACACCATAACCTGTATAATAAAACATTCGATCATGATATTTTTGAGAGAGAGAGATATTATGAAAATCAAGTTTTATTATTTTACACATATTCATGAAGTTAATAGCAATTTTGGTTTGGTGTGGAATTTTTTAAGAAAATAAAAAAGTAAAAAACATATAAGAATAGAAGTATAATTCCACACCTAAACCGTTTAATTTAAACGTTTATAAGTTGTTTTTTTTAGAGAGAGATTCAATTACAGTAACGTTTATTATTTTACAAATATTCCTTAGGTTAATAGCAATTTTGGATTGGTGTGGAATTTTTAAAAATTAAAAAAGTAAATAACATATAAGAATAGAAGTATAATTCCACACCTAAACCGTTTTATGTAAACGTTTACATGTTGTTTTTTTTAGAGAGAGATTCAATTACAGTAGCGTTTATTATTTTACAAATATTCCTTAGGTTAATAGCAATTTTGGATTGGTGTGGAATTTTTAAAAATTAAAAAGTAAATAAGATATAAGAATAAAAATATAATTCCACACCATAACCGTTTTATGTAAACGCTTACATTGTGTTTTAGAGAGAGAGAGACAATTAAAGGAGCGATTATATTTTTAAAAATAGTTTATAGGTTAATAGCAATTTTGGGTTGGTGTGGAATTTTTTTTAAAATATTAAAGCGATAATTACTGTATTTAAAATAAAATGAAAAATATTTAAAAACCCCTAATTCCACACATAAACCCTTTAATAAATACCTTCGTTCATTGTCTTTTTGAGAGAGAGACTTAAAATGAATATTAAGATTTATTATTTTAAACTTCATTCATTAATAGCAATTCGGGTTTTGTGTGGAATTTTTAGTTTAAACGTTTTTTGAACACCTTGTTGAATTAATCACAGGAATGCATTAATAAGATAAAGGATTCAAAATGTACCTTTAGTTAATAGCCAAAACCCAATACCTAATACGTATTGGGTTTTATTATTCCCTTATTGTTTGAAGTTAAATTTCGATTGATTTATATCATTGCTAATCCTGTAATTATCAGATATTTTTATTAAATAAAACCTATAAATGATGAAAAGGATATTGAGCATATTGACAATATTGTTATTGTTTAATTGTTCTTCCACAAAATTAGTAGATAGTTGGTTTGATAAAGATTATTCAAATTACACGCCTAATAAGGTAGTGGTAGTGGGTATTACCGATAATTTAACAGCCCGAAAAATATTTGAAAACAATTTGGCAAGCGAACTTAAAAATAGGGGAGTTGATGCTATTGAAAGTTCAGATGTATTTGAATCACATTTTACTAGTATTAAACAAACTGAAGAGAGTATTGAGAAAGAAGTAGAGAGACTTTCAGAAAACGGGTTTGATGCTATTTTAATTTCAGCAGTAAAAGGTGTAAATCAAAAAACTGTTTACTCGGCCGACATGTATAGAACAGATTATTATTGGAGACGATTTGGGCGCTATTATTATTACTATCAAGATGTCTATTTTGATCCAGGATATTACGAAAAATATAATATTTATAATATTGAAGCCACTTTATTTAATTTAAAAAAAGATGAAGACAAATCTTTAGTTTGGGTGGCCTCTTTTAATATTATAGACCCAAAATCAATTAATGCGACCGTTAATGATTATGTAAAAGCCATTATTAAATCTTTAGAAAAGGAAGGGGTTATTTCTTCAATTATAAAACGATAGTCATGAAAGTACTAGTATACAGTTCGAAAAATTTTGAAATTGCATATCTGGAAGAAGCTAATAGAGGTAAGCATAAGCTAACATTTATAAAAGATGTATTATCTACTGATACGGCTATGAAAGCTGTTGGCTACCCTGCAATATCTGTTTTTTCCAGTGATTTACTGTCTAATAATGTATTAGAAAAACTTAAGGGGTTTGGCGTTAAATATATTACATTGAGGTCGGTAGGACATGACAATGTAAATCTTTTTACGGCTCAAAGTTTAGACCTTACGGTTGCTAATGTTCCAGCATTTTCGCCTAATGCAATTGCAGAGCATGCTGTTGCATTATTAATGGCATTAAACAGAAGACTTATTCTTTCAAATCAACGTGTAAAACAATTTAATTTTGATATAAATGATTTAATTGGTTTTGATTTAAATAATAAAACGGTAGGTATTTTAGGTACTGGTAAAATAGGCTCTGTAATGGCTAAAATTATGCATGGTTTTGGTTGTAAATTATTAGGTACTGATGTTAAAGAAAATAAACAACTAAAGATTGATTATAATTTAGAGTATGTTTCTCTTGAAGATTTATGTAAAGCTTCTGATATTATCTCAATTCATTTGCCATTAAATACCGAAACCCATCATTTAATAGATAAAAAATTATTGGAGGTGATGAAACCCAATGTGATTATAATCAACACCGCAAGAGGCGCCGTAATAAACACTATTGATGTGATAGACGCTTTAGTACAGGAACGAATTTCTGGATTAGGTATTGATGTTTATGAGCATGAAAAAGACATTTTCTTTAATGATTATTCTCAAAAAATTCCGAATGATGATTTACTTATAAAATTGAATGCTTTACCCAATGTACTTATCACTGCTCATCAAGCCTTTTTAACTGAAGAGGCCCTTACTAATATTGCCGAAACCACCATTTACAATTTAGATTGTTGGAGTGAAAATAAGGAAACTGAAAACGAGATTCGTTTTAAAATAAAAACCCAAAAATATGCAGACCGAATAATTTAAATTTTCAATTAAATCATTCGGTCTTTTTGGCATTTCACTAATAACACAAAACAACAGTTTTAAGCAGTCATTTCATCTTTAGCTTTTTTTTCAATTATTTTTTCAATAATGTCGGGTACTTTTTCAAAAGCAGCTGCTAAACCATGTATTTTTCCTGTGGCAATAAAAGAAATTTCTTCTCCTTTAGTTACCAAGAACCCAATGGGTTCTATGCCTATACCTGCACCAGCACCAGCACCCTGACCTTTCATAGCTTTGGCTTTATTTTCTATACTTTCGCCACCACCAGATCCAAACCCAATACCTACTTTAATTACAGGTACGCATTTAAATTGTCCTAATTCAAATGGCTCGCCAACAACGGTTTCTGTCTTTGCTTCTGTTTTAAGAAAGTCTGTAATTTTTCCTAATAATTCATCAAAATGTAAATCCATAATTTAAATATTTAAAAGTTAATAATTGATCTTATAATATCAATTGGTCTGTTTTTTACATATAAGACCAACTGGTTTCGTCCTTGAAAATTGACATGAAAATTTCCTCCATAAAAATTAAATAAAGAAAAGAGAGGATATAATTTTGCATTTAAAATACAGTTGTCTGTATCAATATCTAATGCAAATCGGGTCACTTTAAAAGTGTTTAATATTTTAATTATACGAGTCAATGTTATGTTTTTTTTAGAGTTTGTATGGGCTTTTGTTTTAATTTTATTATCCATGCGTTTCTTCCTTTTTTTTAATGGATAGATATAAAATTTTAAAAGCAATACCTTTAATTTAATTCTGAATAATTCTATATCATCTTTCTCTAAATTAGCCTTAAATATCCCTTTGAGCTCAAAATAATATTGGTTAGAAATTGTGTCTATACATACAATAATTGATGCAAATAATAGGTAAATTAAAAACAACAAACTTAGTGCTAGTATGATATAAAGAACCATGATTAAATTTTGATTTAATGTAACTATTGACAAGTATACAATGCAATGATATTCCTCAAATTGGTGTAATACATTTCAATAGTTTTAAAGTTTTGAGTTTTTATTATAAATATCTTTTAGAACTAATTTACTTCCCAGTGTATCCAAAATATTTAAATCATATCTTATATTGATTTTTGTACCTATGGGTGTATAATAATAAATCACCCATGCATCAGCTTCTTTTGTGCCTATACAACCGTTAGAATAGGCTTTCTCTAATGTTTTGGGGTTGGTAGTTGCATGAATTAATTGACCGTTTCTAATCCCGTTAATTTGAGTTTCAATAAATGGAATTTGCGGTAATTTGGTTATTTTATTGTCATCCCTTCTCGTAACAAAATATTGTTTACCGTCAACGGGGTTATAATAATTGGGATTCCTAACATGATTAATTATAACGCCAGAACCTATTTTAGTTCTCAAATCGGTTATTCTATTAGCCATTTTTAAAAATTTCATTTCTGGTTGTCCAACTCTAATTGGGAAGACGAATCTTAATAAGGAATCTTCAATGATTCGAAGTTTAAACTCTGGTATATTTACGTCGATATAGGTGTTTTTAAAAGACTCCAGGATTTTAGCTGCCGAGATTGAATCAGGTATTATTATAATATCCCCTTTTTGAAGCACTTTCATTTGTTTTTGATTATATACAAATGAATCGAGTGTCTTTAAATGGTAATAATCGGTGTTTTTTAAATTAGATATTATCCATGGATTAGCTCTTACTAATAGATGTTCAGTTAATTCATAAGACGTTAAAGAATCATACTTTAAAATGATGGAATCTAAATATTCAAAGTAGGTTTCTACTGTAATTGATCTATCAATTACAATGGGTTCCAATATGGAAGTTTCTAATAAAGAGCTATTATTACCAGAATTGTTGAATTCATTCGGATAATTAAAATTCTTGAGTAGGTTAAATTTTATAAAAACTAACAAGATTATTACCCAAATTAATGAGGGACTTAATTTTGAGAACATCTTGTTAGTTTTATTATTTATTAATTTTGTATAATTTCTTTTAAAATTGCATCTTTCTCGAGTTTTTTAGTACAGAAGAACCAGTCTTCGCAGGTAATCCCGTTTTTAGATGTCATACGTTCTTCGGCAACTCCACAAGAACCCGCAGGCGAAATAATAACATCGTCTCCTGGATTCCAGTCTGCTGGTGTAGCAACACCAAACTTATCAGACGTTTGCATAGCAATTAAGGCCCGGTACAATTCATCAAAATTTCTACCTAAACTTAACGGATAATATATAAGTGCTCTTACAATTCCTTTTGGATCAATAAAAAATACGGCTCTAACCGCTTGTGTTTTACTTTCACCAGGTTGAATCATGCCATATTTTTTGGCTATTTCCATAGAAATATCTTCAATTAAAGGGAATTTTACTTCTATGTTTTTCATTCCTTTAAATTTTATTTTATCCTTAATAGTTCTAAGCCAAGCAATGTGGCTGTAAATACCATCAATAGACAAGCCAATTAATTGACAATTAGCTTTAGCAAATTTGTTTTCTAAACTAGCAAAGGTTATAAATTCTGAAGTACAAACGGGCGTAAAATCTGCTGGATGGCTAAATAAAATCACCCATTTCCCATTATAATCTGCCGGAAAATTAACAGGCCCTTGTGTTGTTACAGCTAGAAATTCTGGAGCTTTGTCTCCAATTCTAGGAATTGATATTACTTTTTCTTGTTCTTGTAGTGTTTCCATTTTTATTAAATTTAATTATGAACTACGGCACAATCAATGAATGATTTTGCTTTTTTTAAAATATTATTTTTTTCGCCAAAAGGAGGGTAGCCAATTTTTGAAAGCGTTCTTTTTACTTGTAATACATCCATAGGTGTTTGATACTCAAAACCTACGGTTGCGTATTGAAGTTTAACATTGACATTTGATATGTGCTTAAGTTTTGAGAGTACTTTAAGAATGATTTTTTCACAATACTCACATTTTAAGTTTTGTACATATAATGTGGTTTTCATTTTCATTTTTTTTAAATTATCGTTTTAAAGATAAATTTTGACTCAACCAATTGAAATGATTAGTATCAATTCAATGGGTTTTTATTTAACTGTTTTAAGAGATAATTTTAATAAAAACAATTTTGGCATTAATAGGAATTCCTTCTATTTCTTCAGAAAATTCAACATACATTTTGTCATTGTCAAATGTTATTTTTATGTCTCCTTCTACACCAATACCATAGATATTATAAAGTGAACCCCCAATATTTTTCCAAAGACCTGTTTTTAATGGAAGTTCAGTGCATTCAGTTTGTTCACTATTTTCGAAATAGGCTTTTTCATCAAAAAAACCATCTTCAAAAAACTCAACCCAACCCATTTTTTCACATTCTGTAAGGATTATTTCCATAGGTCCTAAAAAGGCTTGATCTTGTTTCCATTTTCCAATTATTTGATCAGGGATGTAGGTTTTATCAGAAATAAAAATTGCTTTAATTAATAAAGTTGTTTCGTCAATTATTTCAGAATACTCAGCAATCATTTGGTCATCGTTAAAAGTTACTTTTAACGAAACAGTATATAAACCAGACATTTTATAAGTAGAATTACCTAAACTTTCCCAAGTGCCATTTACTACATCAAAAAGCAGACATTCGGTATCTGAATCATTATATAAATAGTCTTTTTCTGTATAAGTGCCATTTTCAAAAACTTCGAGAGTTGTCTTTTTTTCACATTCAGAAATTTGTTGATTCTCATTATTTATTATTATTTGACTTAATCGCCATTTTCCTATTACTTTTTCCACACTTTGGAGCTCATCATTATCATTGGAGCTGCATGACTTCAGACTAATTGCAACAATTAGAATACTGATAAATAACATTAATTTTTTCATAACTTTTTTTTTAAAATAATTAGTTAAAATTATTAATGACGATAAAATATTGAAATGATAATTATCAAGAGGAAGACCTATTTGAATGAACAGAAAATAATTTTAATTGATATAAAACAGGTATAAATATTTAAAAATTACAATAAAAAACACCCTTGGTTTTATTGTATCCAAACCACAATAAATCGATATGTAAAAAGAAAATTACAGAGCTTCAACTAAAAAATGTTTAATTAAATCGGCAGTTGAAACGATACCAACTATTTTATCATTTTCGATAACAGGAATAGCGTGATAATTACCTTCAACCAAAACATTAGCCACTTCTTCAATGGTAGCATCCGTTTTAAGATAAAATGGTTTTTGGGTCATAATATCTTTAACTTTAAGTTTTTGATAAATTTCATTATTATCGTTCATCCCTGCTCCAGCGATATTATACATGAAATCTATTAAACTTACCATGCCTACCAATTTTTCGTTTTGAGTTACAGGAATATGATGATGAAATTTGTCTTTTTCATAAATATGTTTAACATCTAAAAGGTGTTGTTCTGGTGAAACACACACTACATTTTTCGTCATTACGTCGATTATTGAAGTCTTTTTCATGGCTATTGATTTTAAACTAAATACCAATCTAAATTTAACACATAAATACTTTATGCTAAATGATTAAAATCAATGGAAACGTCCTTGTTTAGTGATATATTTAATACTAGTTTAAGCTAAATGTATAACTTATGAAAACTAAAACCTTATTAGAGTTACTCACTTTAAGTTCAAGTCTGTATTTCATAGCAAAAGACACTGAATTATTAGATAAATTATACAAGTATTCAGAACAAGGCAAAGATAATCTTAACAAAATAATGTCTGAAAAACAATTGGATGACAATGGAAATGAATTGGAGTTTGTTGACAAGATTATTTTAAAAACGAATGAATTAAAGGAAGAGTTGGAAGAAAAAATTGAAGAATTAGTTGTTAAGTTTTACAAAAAAATTAATGTAGCACATTTAGATGAAATAAAAGCGCTAAATGAGAGATTAGAAAAGCTTAACTCCACAGTTGCCTTATTAGAAGCGAGAATAAACCATTTGGAAGCTTAATATAATGGAAGTTATAGCCGGTATTGGAAAAAGGATTAAATCTATATCTAGATATAATCAAATACTTAGGGTCCTGTTAAAATATGGCCTTGAAGATTGGGTTAGTTATATTGACGAAAACAAGCAATATACTTTTATACAAAAATTTATACCTACTAATTCTGTTAAACAGGCAAGAGCATTTAGTAAATGGGCTAAAATGAGATTGGTTTGCGAAGAGTTAGGGCCAACATTTGTAAAGTTTGGTCAAATATTAAGTAATAGACCCGATTTAGTTCCTTTAGAATTAACTTTTGAACTTGAAAAACTACAAGATAATGTGCCTCCAATGTCTGAAAAGATGGCAAAGCAAGTTGTAGAAACAGAGTTAAACGATAAAGTAGAAAACTTGTTCGCATGGTTCGAGCCAACCCCTTTTGCTTCTGCTTCTATGGCACAAGTGCATAAGGTTACCTTACATTCTGGAAAACGAGTGGCTTTAAAAGTGCAGCGTTCTGGAATTAATGATGTTATTGTTGAAGACATTAAAGTAATGTACAAAATAGCATATATTTTAGAGCGACGAATGCCTTCGATAAAAAGTTTTGATCCCATAGGCCTTGTTAAAAATTTTGAGGCCTCAATATTAAAAGAACTCGATTTTATTCATGAATCTATTAATGTTCAGCGATTTTATAATAATCTAGTTAAAGATGATTCCTTGGAACAGTTTGCTGAAGCGCCTAAAGTGTACCCAGAGTTTACCACTTCTAAAGTTTTGGCTTTAGAGTTTATCTCAGGAATAAAAATTGATAGAATTAGCGAATTAAAAGCAAAAGAATTTGACACCAAAGTTTTAGCAAGAAGACTTGCTATTAGTTATTTTAAGCAAATATTTGAATACGGATTTTTTCATGCAGATCCACACCCAGGAAATTTATTGATACTTCCTAATAGCCATATTTGTTATTTAGATTTTGGAATGATGGGCAGTATGCTTCCAAGAGATATAGCTATTTTTGGTAATTTATTTATTTCCATTACTAATAAAGATGTCAAAAAAATAATTAAAGCTTTACAGCAACTTTCCAATAATGCGCCTATATCGAATATGAGAAATTTGGAGTTCGATATAAATGAGTTTTTGGAAAAATATTATGTTAGAGATATTCATGACAATGAAATGAGTACGATCCTATTAGAACTTAAGGATATTATATTAGCTCATGGACTAAAAGTACCTACTTATTTTTTCCTTTTTGCACGCTCATTAGTTACTATTGAGGGTGTTATAGAAAAATTAGATCCTAAATTGGAGCAATTTGAAATTGTTAAACCTTACCTTAGAAAAAGTGCTGCTAAAAAATTTAACCCAATAATTATGGGTAATAAAGTTCTAAATTCAATCGTAGAACTAACCAATTATATGGAAGAATTTCCTACTGATTTAAAGAATGCCATAAGAAAAATAAATTCTGGTAAAATAAGTGTAGACTTAACACATAAAGGAATCGATCCTATGGTACATATACTTCAAAGAATCACTAAACAGTTAATAACTGCTTTTATAATGGTTTCACTTATCCTTTCGGCGGCATTATTTATCATATTTGAAATACGTCCACTTTGGAATGATATTTCAATCTTAGGTATGGCAAGTTTTACATTAGCTGTTTTTTTAGGGTTTGGTATGGTCTCAAATATAAATAAAGGCGATTATGATTATTAGAAATACTGCAAAAAAAAAGTACAATTTACATTGTACTTTTTTTAATTAGAATTTTTTTAGGCTTTTGAAAAGGCCTTTTTAAAATGATCAAAGGCTTCAGAAATTTCATTTTGAAAATGTTCAAATTTTGATTCTTCTTTTTTCTTTCCATATTTACCTTTTAACTTATCAATAAAAGATTCAAAATCTTGTTTTCCTTTTTCATAAGTGTCTTTTGCTTTACTTTTATCTTTACTAAATTTTTGTTCTAAAATTTCTAATTGAATTTTAAATTGTTCTATTTCAATTAATGTAAAGGCATACATTCTATTTAAAGTTTCATTTGTTTTAATTTTTGTTTCAATATCCTGTAAGGTAATAAGTAATTGTTTTTTTTGTTTTTTAAAGATTTCTTTAGTTTCTGCTTTGCCCAGCGCTAGTTGTACGCGAAGCTCATCAAACTTAGTATTAAGCTCTTCAATTTTTTCTTTAATTCCTTCTACTTTAAATTCGCTTTCGTGAATAAACTTGTTAAAATTCTTTTTAACTTCTTCGTATTTTTCTTGTGCCTCTGCTTTGCCTAAGGCCGCTTTAACTTGAAATTCTTCTAACTCCACAGCGGTTTTTCTTAAGGCACCAATAACTTTATCTACAAATTCCATATCCTTGCTATTTTTCATGACTATTAGTTTTATGATGTTATTAAATTTATAAACAAATCATAAAATACTAAATGATAAAAATCAACTGGTAAAGGGTTTAACTAAAAGTTTTTGGATGTTTCTAGGGCCTTTATGGTAGCTTCATAGCCCATTAAAAAAATATCATTAATATGTTTTTTGTCGAAGACTCCAAATTTACTTAATCCCTCTGGGGATACAATTAAATCACATTCATTAAATTTTCTTTGATCTTCTCGTACAGATTTTATGTAAAAAGCCCTTTCAATGACATTATGAGAATATTTTAAATCTTTAAATTCTATTGGATCAAGATTATTAACATAAACGCCTATAATTTTATCACAATTAGTTTTTAATAATTCGACAGGAAAATTGTTAAGTGAGCCACCATCAATATAGTAATTATTATTAATTTTTACAGGAGTAAATATGCCAGGAATAGCAGCAGAGGCCAGTATGGATCGAATAAGTTCACCTTTATTAAAAACTTCTAGATGACCATTTAAAATATTTGTTGAGGTAATACTCAGGCTTTTTTTTAAAAATGAAAAGTCGTCATTTTTTAAGTACTTTTTAAAATCTGAATAGAACTTTTCTGTATCAATAAAACCAGGCTTATTTAAAGCGTATTTTGTGATATCTAGAATATTAATTTCTTTGAAAAATTTTAAAATATCTTCCCAATGGTATCCATATGCATAAAAAGAACCTACAATAGCTCCGGCGCTAGTTCCAGCAATATGCGTTGGGAATATATTATTTTCTTCAAGAGCTTTAATGGCTCCGATATGTGCTGCACCACGCATGCCGCCTCCAGATAATACTAATCCAATAGTCATTTTTTAATACTTAATTGTAGTGTAAAATTAGTTGTATTTATTAGCTTATAATATGACATTAGTTAACAATTTACACATAAAAATTTCCAAATTTTAATATCGTCTTGAAAAAATGAAATCTCTTCGTTATTTTAATTAATAAGCCATATTAATAAAGATTAAGGAAAAGTTCTATTTAGCTAATATTCAGGATGATTAATATCATTTCTAAAAATGTATTGTTACTGTATATTTAATTAATGTGCAGGTTATGTTTAATTCACTTAAAATAAAATCCTTTTTTATTGAAATTGGTGAACTTACTTTTTTTGCTCATCGATTTTTAAAAGAAGTTTTCAGCAGGCCATTTGAGTTTAAAGAACTTTTAAGGCAATGTTATTATATTGGAAATAAATCGTTGTTTTTAGTTGGTATTACGGGGTTTATAATTGGGTTAGTAATGACTCTTCAAACCCGACCCACATTGGAAGAGTTTGGAGCTGAATCTTGGATGCCTTCCATGGTTAGTATCTCTATAATCAGGGAGATTGGACCCGTAATTATTGCTTTAACATTCGCCGGAAGAATAGCTTCTGGTATTGGGGCCGAATTAGGTTCTATGCGTGTTACAGAACAAATTGATGCGATGGAAGTTTCCGGAACCAATCCTTTTAAGTATTTGGTTGTTACAAGAGTTTTAGCGTCTACATTAATGCTTCCTATATTAGTCCTAATAGGTGATGCTATCGCTCTTTACGGGTCTTATATTATTGAAAACATAAAAGGGGATGTTTCTTTCTTACTGTATTTTAATAAAGTATTTGATGCCTTGCAATTTGGCGATATCATTCCGGCAATTATTAAAACCTATTTCTTTGGATTTGCAATAGGTATTGTTGGCTGCTTTAAAGGCTATTTTTGTCAGAAGGGCACTGTTGGTGTAGGTTTGGCAGCAAATTCGGCAGTAGTTTTTTCTTCTATGTTATTGTTTATTATTGACTTTATTGCAGTTTTTATAACTGACATATTTTTTGAAATTTAAAGATGAAACTGGAACAAAACATAGTAACAGAATCAAGAGATTTAAGCAATAAAAATCTTATGCTTGAAATTAAAGATTTACGTAAAAGTTTTGGCGATAACCATGTGTTAAATGGTTTTAATCTGCGTCTTTATGAAGGTGAAAATCTGGTTATTATGGGGAAGTCTGGATCAGGGAAATCGGTCATGATTAAATGCCTCGTAGGTTTAATGCAACCTGATTCTGGGAGTGTATTTGTTATGGGTGAAGATATCACAAAACTTAGGCAATTGGCCTTGGATGAATTACGTACAGAAATTGGGTTTTTGTTCCAAGGAAGTGCATTATACGATTCTATGACGGTAAGAGAGAATCTCGAATTTCCTTTAAGAAGGCATAAACATAAATTTGGTGATATTTCAGATACTACTAAAATTGTTACAGATGCTCTTAAAAGTGTCGGATTGGTGCATGCCATCGATTTAATGCCTTCGGAATTATCTGGAGGTATGAAACGGCGTGTGGCACTGGCAAGAACACTTATTTTAAAACCAAAAATAATTTTATATGATGAACCTACAAGTGGATTAGACCCTATAACTTCTAAAGAAATTATTGAACTTATGAGGAATATTCAGAAAGAATATAAAACGTCTGCGCTTATTATAACACATGATGTGGATTGTGCTAGAGTAGTGGCAGAACGCATGATTTTATTAGTAGACGGCATTAATTATGCTGAAGGTTCGTTTAATCAGTTGTTACAATCTAAAGACGAAAAAGTTAGAGCCTTTTTCAAGTAATATAAAATTAGTTGTCATGGAAAAAACAATTGGAGAAAAATTGAAATTAGGCGTTTTTGCCATTGTAGGGCTTATTATTCTTGTGGTGGCTATTTATTTTATTGGTAATCGTCAAAATATGTTTGCAAAAACATTTCTCATTAATTCCAATTTTAATAATGTTAATGGTCTCCAATTAGGAAATAATGTGCGTTACTCCGGTATTAATGTTGGCACTGTAAAAACAATTACCATAACTAATGACTCAACAATTAGTGTGAGTATGGCAATTGATGAAGAAATGGCTAAACACATAAAAAAGGATGCTATTGCCACCATTGGTACAGATGGTTTAGTTGGTAATATGATTGTTAATATAATCCCTGGTAAAGGAAACAGCGATATTGTAGTCGCTGGAGATGTTATTACTTCATTTACAAAAATAAGTACCAATGAAATGTTAAGCACCTTAAATGTAACTAATGAAAATGCCGCTTTATTAACTGCTAAATTATTAGATATTGCTAATAATATAACCGATGGTAAGGGAACCTTAGGAATGCTTATTAACGATACACTTGCTGCCAATAATATTAAACAAACAATTAATAACTTAAAACTTACAAGTATTGAAGCAAACAAAACAATGAAAAGCATAAATGCCATTGTTGATTCTATTAATTTCAATAAAAGCGTTGCTGGATTAATTTTAAATGATTCTATTGAAGCTGATAGAGTTAGAGGTATTATTACCAATCTTGATGATTCCAGTAACGATATTAAAAAAGTAATAACCAATTTAAATGATATTTTATTAAACGTAAAAGATGGTGATGGCGCCTTAAACTATCTTTCGAATGATGAGGAATTTGTGAGGAATCTTGAACAAATTATTAAAAATATAAACGAAGGAACAGAAAAGTTTAATGAGAATATGGAGGCTTTTAAGCATAATTTTTTCACTCGTAGTTATTTTAATAAGTTGGAGCGTGAAGAGAAAAAGGCACAAAGAAAATTAAAATAAGGGATTATGAAAATTGAATATTTAGAGGAGCGAATTAATGATTATAAAGCTTCAATTGAATCTGTTATTGAAAAGAAAATTCATTGGAAAACAAAAGCCAAGGTTTTTTTGACCAAAACCTTAAATGGACTAGTTAAAAATCATGACATTGGATGGCGGGTTCAAGAGCTTAACTGGATAGGGGCTAGCGATGCGGTCAATATTACTTTTGATTCATTTCCTTCCGAATTGATAGAAAAAATTAATCAAATTCCAAATTATCAGTTTATTCAGGGAGGTGCTCTTGTTTTTTCCGAATCATATAACGGTAATGTACAAATAACCATTTTATTTCCACTTGTTGATCATAGTTCAATAGAAGATAGCACTAAAGAATTAGGGATTTATAGCCCTTTTGAAATTACAGAGAAACTAATCGTTGAAATGGTAGATGAATTTTTGAAAGAAATAATAAACTGGGAATTACCGTCACAAAAAAGAAAACTTGGGTATTAAGTTAAAATGTAGAAATTCTAAAAAATAATAACATTAAAAGGGTTGATTTAATGTTTTGATTCTTTATTTACACTGAAAAATAAAAGAGCTAAGTTAATTAGCAAAAGTACTGATATAGTTAAAACAATAGTCATATCATTTAATTTAGGTTTTTAAAAGCCCTGAAAAAATAGATTATCAGGGCTTCTAAAGATTAAAAATTTAGTTATTATGCATACTCAGGATAATAATCAACTACTAGGTGGTTTTCTACTTTAGTAATACCAGGAGCAAAAAACGCAGCTTTTCTAGCTTCTTCTTTTTCAGTAACTGAATGAACAGTACCCGTTAGTTTAACAGTATGCCCATGTACTTCAACAGTAATGTTTTTTGCTTCAAGTGCTGCAGATCTTTGTAACGCTTTTGTTATTCTGTTTTGAACTTCATAGGGTTGAGCTGTTTTTTTCAGGGTTATATTATTAATAACTCCTTTAACACCATTTAACTTTTCTATGGCGCTTTCTGTTGCTCTTTTTTGATACTCCCAGGATAATTCTCCTGTTAAATATACCCAAGCATCTTCTACTTTTATTTTAACTGCGTCACTAGGTATAGACGCATTCCATTTAAGAGATTCCACTGCCGCTTTTGCAATATCAGTATCAGTTTTTCCTTTATTTGAGCTATACTTAACTTGAATATCTTCAGCCACTGCTTTAACCCCATAAACATTGCCTATAGCTTTTTCAGCCGCTATTTTTTTCGCATAAGTATCTACTGTTCCTTTAAGAGTAACTACACCATCCTTTACAATCACACCGATTTCTGTTTCATCAATATCAGGTAGCCATTCTAATTCCGCTAGTACATCTTCTTTAATTTTTAAATCTGTTTTCATAATAATATACTATTAATGATTAATGAATCCTAAGATACATTCCCGTCCATTTAATTGAAATGATTTAAGTCAATACGTTTTAAATTTAATGAAGGGTTATGCACAACACTTCTATATTGATTTTTAGTGTAATTAGTTTATAGTTAAATTTTTAAAGGCTATATAAGAACGAAAAGTTATTTAAAAACCCTGACAGATTTAACTCTGACAGGGTTCCTTTTTAAAACTAACCATTAATCATTTTAGGAAATGTTTACATTTTACATTATTGTATAATTAACTTTTTCACAGTAGAATTATTCCCATCACTAATTTTTACAAAATACAAACCAGATTGTAAACCACTTAGATTAAGCGTTTGAATTTCATAAGAACTATTAAGTTTTGTTTTGAATACTTCTTGACCAAGTGTATTAAAAATATGGACTTGATTTCCGGTAGTATTTTGAATGTTAACGCTCTTAGTTGATGTTGGATTAGGATACATATTAAATGTAACATATTTTGAGTTTTGAGTGCTCAATGCTTCTCCAGGCTCTCCAATAAGTACATCCATATAAGTAAGATTATTAGCTATATCCATTATCGCTACACCACCACCACCAGGACCACCTTCAGTTGTTTTATTTGTTTCGGTTGTTTCTTCTTCAACTGGTAAAATAAGCTGTGTGGATTCACCAAATTTAACAGAACCCATTGCTTCATTCCCTTCATCAAAACTAAATGTCAATCTGTAGTGCCCTTCTCCTTCATTTATACTACTCACGTCCCAGGTATAACCATAAATAATTTTACCTTTTACATTTATCTCGGCACTATAATATCCTGGACCATCTCCAGCTTCTTCTACAACCATATTAAAAATAGGTCCATTTATAATATCAACATCTTCAATATTTGATTCAGACCATCCATTTTGTGGACCTTCCCATTGAAGTCTGGAAGGATTAAATGTTCCACTTTGATAATTCATTTTTTGAATTGTAAATCTTGCTTTTGGTGTAAAAACAGTTGCTTGTGTTCCTAAAGCATATACAGGTTCATCATCCAATGTAGTTTGTAATCCATGAACTTCATCTGTACCCCAACTATCTACATGTCGCATACTAAATTGAGTAACGGAATCAATATCTTTTAATAAAACCATTTCTGTTCTTACCTTAGAATTGATTTTCCATGCTAAAGATTCAAGATTATCTCCCCAGTCAACCCAGTCGATATCCCAGGTTTCTCCAGCTGTTACAGCTGCATTATAGGCTTGCCATGTATTATTCGGATCTTTTTGTATATAAGCTTTATATATAGCTGTAAGCGTTTCACCAACATAACCAGGTTCTGAGCCATCTTCGCATTTACCACTACCATCATTCATAGGTTTACAACTATAAAGAGGAGCTTGTGGATCAATAGGGTCATCACCCCAAACATACCACCATTCTCCAGCGAGATTATAAGAACCCATAGTACCAGGTAAAGCTTTTGTACCACCATCGGCCCAAATTACAGGATAAGAGAGGTTATTACCAGCTGTTTCGCCATCATCAGGTGGAGCTACTACCATTTCAAATGATACTGTTAATGGTGTGCCAACTGCACCTGTTAAGTCATCTTCTGCGTATGGAGTCACTGTTAAGGTATAATTTCCTGTTGCAAAGTTATTTCCTGAATAGTTGCCATTAGTGTGACCATAAAGAGCATAAGGAGGAGTGTTTTCAATTCTTGAAGTAGAATTCTCTCCACTTAATTCGAACTTCACACTTCCAACATCACTTGTTACTGAGGCTTCAACGCTAAGATTTGAAACGGGAAGCTCATAAATATTTATAGTCATCCCATTTGTAAGAGAACCAAGAGATACATCATTAACTGCATCAATAAGTTTTAATCCTGTTATTGATAATGGAAGATCGATACTTCCATCTTCTCCAATAAGTACATCCATATAAGAGAGATTATTAGAAGGATCTAATACGGCAACACCACCTCCACCAGGACCTCCCTCGGCAGTTTCGGTAACTTTTGCTTCTTCGGTAGATTCTTCTTCTTCAGAAGGTGCTACAATTTGAGTAAATTCATCAAATTTAGCAGTACCTATTGCGGCATCACCTTCATCAAAACTAAAAGTCAATCTGTAGTAACCTTCACCTTCATTCAAGCTATTCACATCCCATGTATATCCGAACATTATTTTACCTTTTACATTAATTTCTGCATTATAGAATGCAGGGCCATCTCCCGCTTCAGAAACTGCCTGATTAAATATAGGTTCATTAATAATATCAAAATTTCCAGACTCAGTTTCAGTCCATCCAGTAGCTGGTACCCAGATAAGCCTCGAAGGCTCAATACTTGATTTGGAATAATTTAACTTTTGTATTGTAAATCTGGCTTTTGGAGTAAAAACTGTAGCTTGAGTCCCTGCAGCATATACAGGTTCGTCTTCTAGTGTAGTTTGTAAACCATGAACTTCATCAATTCCCCAACTATCTACATGACGCATACTAAATTGTGTCACCGAATCAATATCTTGAATTAAGACCACTTCTGTTCTTACTTTCGAATTGATTTTCCAAGCTATGGATTCAAGATTATCCCCCCAGTCGATCCAATCAACATTAAGAGTTTCTCCAGCTGGTACTGGTGCATTGTAGGCTTGCCAAGTATTGTGTATATCTTTTTGTATATAAGCTTTATAAACTGTGGAGACGCCATCACCAGGAGTAGACCCATCTTCACATTTTCCATTTCCTTCATTCGAAGGTTTACAACTGTAAAGTGGTGCTTGTGGGTCAATAGGATCTTCCCCCCAAACATACCACCAAACACCTTCAAGAGTATAGGCCTCCATCGTACCAGGCAATACTTTAGTACCTCCGTCTGCAAAAATAACAGGAAAAGACAAATTATTTCCTGCTGTTTCACCATCATCTGAATGGCCACCTCCACCGCCACCATTTCCGCCGCCACCGTTTCCGCCGCCGCCGCCGCCGTTTCCGCCGCCGCCGTTTCCACCTTGGGCATTCATGGTGAGACTAGAACAAATAAATATAAATGGTAAAAAAACCATTATTTTTAAAAATGTAATTAGTGTTTTCATTTTTCCATGATTTTTATTAAACAATATGTTTTAATTTTTAAATTTCAAGAACAATTTGCTTGACAACCTATTTTTTAAAACTTATCGAAAATAAAAATCTTAGCTGAAAACCTAAATGACTACAATCAATTCAAATATTTAAAATTCAAGGGTAATTAACTTTTTAAGAATAGAGACTTAATGCCATAAAATGTAAAAGTTGTATGTGAATTCTTAAGCTGTAGTTTGAATAGTTATTTTAAAATTATGAACATCAAATTAATTAATACCTTCTATTAAATTGATATTTATCAGTTCGTTTTTATATACTTACTTTTTACAAGTAATTTCAAAACTGGAAATTTCTGGACGCATACCTAAACGGCCTGGAAAACCTAACCATCCTAAACCACGATTAACGTATAGATACTGGTTATTATGTTGATATAATCCGGCCCATTGCTGGTATTTATATTTTATAGGGCTCCATTTTAATTCTTTATAATTAAAACCTAATTGCATGCCATGTGTATGCCCGGAAAGTGTTAGTGCAATATCGGTCTTTTCTAGTACTTCTTCTTTCCAGTGAGTAGGATCGTGTGAGAGTAAGAGTTTAAAAGGAATGTTTTTAATATTGTTCATTGATAATTTTAAATTTCCATACTGCTTAAATGGTGGAATACCCCAGTTTTCAACACCTATAATAGCCATTTTATCATGGCCAATGTTTATGATATCTGATTGATTGAGTAATAATTTAAAATGAATTTTTTTGTAAAATGCCTTTATAGATTTAAAATTTTCTTCCTTTTCTTCAATAGAGTCCCATTTACTATAATCACCATAATCATGATTTCCTAAAACGGCGTATTTGCCTTTTTTAGCTTTAAGTTTATCTAAAACAGCTTCCCAACCTCTCAGTTCCCATGAATAATTATTAACCAAATCACCCGTAAAAAATATAAAATCAGCGTTCAATTCATTTATTAGCGAAACAGCTTTTTCAAGAATGTTATAACGATAATTAAAACTTCCAATATGTAAATCTGAGATTTGTACAATTTTTAATCCATTAAATGAATAGGGTAGATGATTAAAATTTAATTTAATATGATGAACTTTGAAATTATAAACTGCTTTAAAAATGGCATAGACAATTGCAAAAAATGGAAGAAATCCAGAAAGTAGTCCTGCGATGGGAACTATAATAAGCGATACTTTTTCAGATAGTATGCTATTTGTTATAAATGAGATTGAAATGGCTATTATAAATAGTATTTTCGGTATAAAAGAAGAAATTGTTAGACCATATAAAGAAGAAATAAGTAAATGTTTTCTTCTTGGGTTTATATCATCTAAGGTTATTTTTAAAATTATTATTGAAACAATTAGTCCAATTGTAAACACCCAAAATAAGCTATTAATAATTATTTTTAACAGGCTTGAAGACAGGTGTTGAGTTAGGGTTTGAAGCCAATAAAATGACACTATATCCACTATTAATATAGCCACACATAACAGCAATATTGTGAATATAGAATAGCTTCTCATAATTTTTTTATTACATTAAAGAGCTCGATTTTTAAGTCGCCGTTTATCTCGTAATGCCCAGTATATACCTTTTACATCTGATGCCCAACGATCATACATAAAAATAAGTGCGATTTCCTCAAATGTTTCTAGTAGGCCAATTATAATCATTATATAAAATAATGCATCTTGAGGTGAAAAGAATAAAGACCATAAAATAAAAATACTTTGTAAAACAGCAGATAATTTAGCTAAGTAGGTGTGAAATGCCGTGGCCTTTCCATACTTTAAATATGCGATTATCATTTGTAGCAGATAAGGAATTAGCGCAATAAGTATTAAAAGTAAATTGGTTTTGATAAATTCTGTTTCAAAATAAAGCAACCCAATTAATCCAACAAGCAATGTTATTTGATCGCCAAATGAATCGAGCTGTGATCCTCTCGGACTGGTAATTTTAAGTTTTCTGGCTAAATAGCCATCTATAGCATCTGTGAGGTAGCTTATTAATAAAAACCAAGTAAAAATTAGCTTAACATCAAACCAAATTAAGATTAATAAAAATGGGGCAGAAATTATTCTGTAAAATGAAAACCAATCAGCAATGTTATAGTTTTTAAATGTTAGCATGCCCTTTTTTATAAGAATATAAAATTAGAAATGTATCTAATCTAAAAATAATAAATAGGTTTAAAAAATGAACGTTTCAGATATGTTTATTTTTTTAAAATCTATAGCTAATTCCTGCCATCCAATAAAAGGTAGTTTCTAAGTCTTCTTCATAAACGGTTGAATCTACTGTTAAAGTTGCGGGGTTTTGAGGCATTACTAAAATAGGTAAAAAGGATATTATAAATGGTTTGTTAATATACCATATAGGTAGACTCAATTCAATAGCCATAAGATCGAATTTTTCACTTTCCTGCATTACCACAGTAGTTGTAGTTGTTGGCTCATTGCCGCCAGTTCCTTGTCCGGAACCTGACCCTGATCCAGTTCTATTGCTACCAAAACGATTATTGATATAATATTCCTCATAAAAATTTTGTGATCCAAAAAATACTCCAATTCCCGGAGATATTTGAAAATCGTTGTTTGAACTCACAAAATCATGACCAATTTCTGTGGATATAAAAAAGTCTGAATCACTATTTTTATTAATAAAAAATGTAGATGATACAGATAAATTAAAAATATCAAAATCATATTTCAAGCTGGCAGTAATATCGGCTTCAACTTCTGAAATAACATTATAACTATCAGTATTAAAGAAATATTTTGTTATTGAAAAGTCGCCACTTAAATCGTTTGAAGTAAAATCGTAACCTACACTACCTAAAAACAAATCTATTCTGCTATCATCAGGTTTTGTAAGATATGAGAATGACCCTATGGCATAAAAACCAGATTTATTATAATACGTAATGGAAGGATATAAGTATGGAGCAGTAATGGAATCTTTTCTTCCTAAATAAACCGCGTCACTAATAAATCCCAGGCTTAAGGAAAAGTATGAAGAATCTCTTTCTTTAGTTGATCTGTTAATTTCTGATTTATTTTGTGCCTCTATAGAATTGTAAAGAAAAATAAATAAAAGAAACAAACTGAATTTCAATATATGTGTTCTCATAATAAAGGGTGTTTTAGATTTTAAAAAAGGGGGTATTAACCCCCTTTTCCGTTAATTTAATTAAGAAATTCCCTTTTTCGATTTTTGTTTTTTTACTGGCGCTTTATTTTGCATCTTATTTTTTTTCAATGCTTTTTCATTAATCATTTTTCTTTGCTGTGTCATGTTTTTAAACATTTCGCCTTCCATATTTAAGCATTCTCCATCTTTAAGTCGTAATTGAGCACGGTCTTGAGTTTGATAAGTGCCATCTGGATTAACAACGGTTCCGTTATTAAGCTTTATTTGTTGACGAACCTGATCTTGTGATTGATTTCTAATTTGAAACACTTCACCATCCATAGCCATTATTTGGTATCGGTTTTCGTTACGTGCCTGAATTTGATTGTCGTTTAATCCTTTATTTTCTTTTTGTATTTTCGAACGGTATTGATATTCATTACTATATTTATTGCCATCATTATCTAAACACTCACCATCTTTTAAACGTAATCTTTCTTGAGTTTTGGTCATATATGTTCCATCTGGATTCACAATCGTTCCATCCTCTAAAACAATTTTATCATTTAATCTAATTTGGTCACGATCTCTAATATGTAAAAGGTCGCCATCAACCATCATGACTCGATCTTGATCTTTATCTTGATCTTTATCTTTTATTTGGTCTTGTGCACATAGGGCAAAAGTTCCAAAAATCGCCATTGCTCCTAATAAAATTATTTTTTTCATGGTACTTATAATTTAAAATTAATATAGTTTAAAAGTAATCTTATACTATAGCGTTCTAAATGATATTAATCAATGAGCGAGTCTTTTTTGCAGAAGTTCTTATCTATGATTTGTAAGTGTTAATTTGATAAAACAAGCTAGATGACGATGTGTTTTTTTAATCTAAGTAAACTGTTTAAGAAAACAATTAAGGTATTTATGTAATTGACCAAAATCATTTTAAAAATGGCTTTAATTAAAGTCATTTACTATATAATATGTAGGTTATGAAAACAATTAAGCCCATTATCATTATGATGTTATTAACTGTTTTAATCAGTTTGGATAGCTGTGGTCCGGTTATAGTATCTTCTAGATACAATCATCCAACTCCGCCGTGGTTTTATCCCAATAGAGTAATTAATTTAAGATATGTATATTTCCCAGATTATTTAGTTTATTATGATATAACTCTTGATAATTATATCTATTTAAATAATGGGGTTTGGATTACTGTTAAAGTTTTACCTCCAAGGTTTAATAGTGTCAACTTTAAACATGAAAAACATATAAGAGTAAATAATTATTTTGATGATGATATTAAGGTTTATCACAATAATTATATGAAAGCTAATGATAGACGAACTTCAAAGGATGAAGAGACTTCAAAAAGACGGCGTACCAATTAAAAATAAAGATATAAATGTTAGGGCCTTAATTATTTATAAATCTTCATAAAGCCTTAATCTGTTATGTAGAGTTATAATTTCTTCTTTTAATGATTCTACTTGTTGTAGTAAATTTGATATAGCATCTAAACCTTCAAAATTTATGTCTAAATCATAATGTATTCGGATCATTTTTTCAACTTCTTTTAATTGTGTGTTTTGTATGAATAAATCGTCATTTTCAAAAATAACCTCAACAAGTTGAAATTCTTGTAATCTGCTTATAAATGAAACTGGGATATTATAATGATTACAAAGTAATTGAACTGATATTAAGTTTTTTGTTTCCATTATTCTCTCAGTTTTTGTAATTCTTCAATGAGTACTTTTTCCTGGGTAGTCAAATTCTTAGGTAATTTTATTTGATAAGTTATGTACAAATCACCATATTGATTTTCCTTTTTATAAATAGGAAACCCTTTTCCTTTTAGTTTAACCTTGGTGCCATTTTGAGTTTCTGGTTTAACATTAAGTTTTACTTTTCCATTAAAGGTATCAATCATGACCTCACCACCTAAAAGGGCTTTATATAAATCTAAAGCTACAGTTGCATAGAGATTATTTTTATCTCTTTTAAATTTGGAATGATTTACAATTGAAAACTGAATATATAAGTCTCCATTAGGGCCACCATTAATGCCAGGACCACCGTGACCAGTTATTTTTATTATTTGCCCGTTTTCAATTCCTGCAGGAATGGTTATCCTTATATTTTTATTGTTTACTGTTAGAGTTCGTTTATGAGTTGTATATACATCTTGAAGTTCTAACTGCAGTTCACTGTTAAAATCTTGACCTCTATATCTAACTTGTCTGCCTTGACTACTTGAAGCTCTTCCCCCAAACATGTTTTCAAAAAAATCATTAAAATCTTCCTGCGAATACCCTCCAGGCCCACTTTGACTACTTTTTTGATATGATTGTTGCTGTTTTGCTTTTTCATATTCTTCAGAATGCTGCCAGTGCTCGCCATACTGATCATATTTTTTTCTGTTTTCAGCATTACTTAAAACTTCATTAGCATCATTAATTTCCTTGAATTTTTTTTCGGCAGTTTTATCGTTTGGATTTAAATCAGGATGGTATTTACGTGCTAATTTCCTGTATGCTTTTTTTATATCGGCATCAGTTGCAGATTTTTCAACACCCAATATTTTATAATAATCTATAAACGCCATACGACTTGTTTTTTATGGGTTTAAAAATTAAATATACCTTTAAAATTATTCATTTTAAATGACAATTGTCAACGCGGTCATTAAGTTTAAATTGAATAAATAAAGACAAAGACTAAGGTTTTTTTATATAATTATGTTGTAATTATGTGTCCGTCTTCCATGGTTATAATCCTATTGGTTCTTATAGCAAAATCTTCATCATGCGTTACTACTAATAGAGATAATCCTTGTTCTTCACTTAATTGCTTGAAAATATTAAAAACATTTTCAGAATTATAACTATCTAAATTACCAGTAGGTTCATCTCCCATTATAATAGAAGGATTATTTATTAGTGCGCGGGCAATTGCTATTCTTTGTTTTTCACCTCCAGAAACTCTGGAAGCTCGTTTAAGAGCTAATTTTTCAATATTCAGCATCTTTAATTTTTCGTAAGCATCGTGCTCTATTTCTTGAGTTGTTTTTTCCGCTAATTTTTTAGCGGGAAGCATCACGTTCTCTAACACAGTAAATTCAGAAAGTAAATAATGAAATTGAAAGACAAAACCAATATGCTTGTTTCTTAAATATGACAAGTGACTACTGTCTTTTCCGGATATTAATTCGTTATTTAATAAAAGTTTACCGTCGTAATCCGTATCCATTGTAGACAGGATGTAAAGGAGTGTAGATTTTCCACAACCGGATTTTCCCATAATAGAAGCAAATTCACCTTTTTTAATTTTAAAGTTAATATCCTTCAATACGTGATATAACACGGGTTTTTTAAAGTATTTGTTAATATGTTTTGCTTCTAATACAATACTCATGTTATTGACCTCTTATAATGTCTACTGGATCTATTTTTTTAGCCTTTTTTGATGGAAAGTAACCAGCCATAAATGTTGAAATCATAGCAAATGAAAACCCAATGACAAAAAACATTGGATTGATATTAACTGGATAAGTTTCTATGGTTGGTAATGATTCTGTTTTGAAAGGAATGGTTTCAATTAAGCTAGCCAGACCAAAACCAAGTAGTAAGCCCAAAACACCTCCAACAAAACCTATAATCATGGCCTGACTCATAAAAATTAATTGAACATCTTTACCTGAAAAACCAGTGGCTTTTAATATGGCAATGTCATTCATTTTTTCATAAATAAGCATATTTAAAATATTGTAAATACCAAATCCCGCTACTATAAGTAAGGTTATAGAAACGGCATAAGTTATTAGGTTTCTTATAGTAGTTCCGGTTTCAAATTGGGCATTGGCAGTTTTAATATCTATGGCTTTTAGGTTAAACTGTTGTTCTATTTTTTTTGATAAAGCAGGAGCTAATTCGAGGTCGTATAACTTCACATTAATGTCGGTAACATAATTTTCTGCTTCACCCAAAATACGTTGTACCGTTTTCAAATTTGCAAAACTTTGAACAGCATCAATATCAGCTATTCCACTTTGATAAAGACCCACAATTTTAAGTGGAAAAACATCACCTTTTATTGTACTAATTTGAATGCGTTCCCCAACCGATAAAGACATTTTCCTTGCAATACCTGCTCCTAATAAAATACCGTTATCATTATTATTCAAGTCTTCAGGAGAACCTTCAATAATATAATTTTGAAGATTAAATAATTTGGCTTCATCTAAAATATTAACTCCTGTTAAATTACCTCCAATTTCAATGGAGCCAGCAATATAAAATATTTGAGTTTTTATTTCTGGTATAGCACCTTTAACATTAATATCATTATTTAAATAATTTATAATTGGTAACGCATTATGAATTTTTTTCTGACTGAGTTTAGGTTTAATAGAATGTACGACATTAAACGTGTTTTCTAAATCCAAAAATGAAGCCGGTTGCTTTTTTGAGGGTTCTATTTCATTATAAATATGAATATGTGGTGTTTGATTTAGAATTAAATCATCAAGCATGGTATTTAAACCTGTCATAAAACAGACTAATGTAATGTAGGAACCAATGCCAAAAGTTACACCTAAAGACGCAATGGTAGTTTGCTTTATTTTGGTAAGCAAATGTGTTTTAGCAATACTTAAAATAACTTTCCAGTTAGTCATTACTTGGTTTATAGATATAGGTATTTTTTGTAATTCCTGATAGAATTTCTATAAATTCCATGTTTTGCAACCCCGTTGCCACATGTATATAACCATCATCAGTTTTAACTTTATTATTTTCAATTAAGTATTCTTTAGGAATAGTTAATACATTTTCCTTTTTTGCAATGATGATATTGGCTTCTCCCGAAAGTCCTGGATACAATACTTTCGGAGCCTCAATAAAAACAGCTTCCACTTTAAAGGTTTGATTTCGTTCATCTTTTTTTGGATATATTTTTGAAATTTTTCCTTTAAAAACCAAGCCACTATAGGCATCCAGATTTATAATAACCTCTTGGTTTATTGATATTTTTACAATATCTACTTCATCAACCAATAATTCCATAATAAAATTTTTAGCACTGCCTATGCTAGCCAAAGGCTCTAAATTGGTGACAATTTCTCCTGGTTCTTTATAGAGGGCATAGACTTTACCATTAATTTTACTTTTAACAGTGAAATCTTTAGTATTAATTAACGAGGATTGGTAATTATTTTCCGCTTGTTTTAAATTAGTCTGTAATTCATTTTTAGTGTTATTATATTTGTTTTGTAACAAACTTAAATTGTTGAAAGCTAGTTGATAATTAAGCATTTTAGAATCGTATTCTGCTTTTGAACCTATTTGTTGGTTCCATAGGTTTTGCTGTCTAAAATAGTTAATGGAATCATTTTTATATTTTAGAGTAGCCGCTTTAATTTCATCTTTTAGAACATCTAGAATGGCGGAACTACCAGTATAGTTATCATGGGCTAAATCTAAAGCTAATTTTGCGTTCTCAGCATTTAGTTTGGGTGTAGAATTGATGATTTGAATTAATGGTTGTTCTTTTGAAACGAGATGACCCTCTTCGACCAAATTTTGGTCTAAGATACCAGAAACAATCGCGTAAACCTGATACAAACTGTCTGGTTGTATAGTAACTGAAGAATATATCGATTCTATTAAATCCTTTTCTTCGGGAAGTATCTTATCCTGTTTTTTGGAGCATGATACTGTAATTAAAAATAAAAACAGAATAATTAATTGTCGCATTTAATAGATTTTAATAAACAAATTTAGGTTGAAATAAAATGAACTCATTTAGATTTGCAGAATCGATCACACCAATTAGATTACCATTTTCTAAAACCGGAAAAAATGAGTTTTTTTGGTTATGAATTAACTGATAAACAGTTTTAAGGTCATCAGTGCTTTTTATAGTTTTAAAAGAAGAATTCATAATATCCTTAATAAGGACATTTTCGTTTTTCGCATTTTCTATAATGTCTTGATAATATAATAAACCTTTTATAGCATCCTTTTCAATTACCACAAAATTATTTTCCGTTCCAGAAATTATAATTTTAATGGCATCCTTAACTGTATCGTTTGGTTGAAATGTTGTAAAATTTGTCATTAAGGCTTCTTTTGCAGTATGTCCTTTTAGAATCGCCATATGCTGAACTATTTTATTTTCGCCATAAGCTCCTAAAAAAATAACCAACGCAATAAAAATTAAAATTGGGTTATATAAAAGACCAATTAATAAAAATAATACTGCTATAAATTGACCAATGTTTGAGGCAATTTGAGTTGCTTTAACTCGGTTCATTTTAATAGCTAATAATGCTCTTAAAATTCGTCCACCATCCATTGGAAACGCTGGTATTAGATTAAAAACCACAAGTGCTATATTTACTATATAAAGATAGAATAAAAAATTTTGTAAAGTAAAACTGCTTAAGGATTCAAAGGTTTCAGTAAAATTTAAGTGCATTAATTCTTTAACAGGAATTATAAAATAGAGAAGTAGTGCAATAAGTATATTAACTAATGGCCCAGCTAAGGTTACTAAAAGCTCTTGTTTGGGCGATTCTGGAATTCTTTCGAGACTTGCCATCCCTCCAATGGGTAACAAGGTTATTTTTTTTGTTTCAATTTCAAAATGTTTAGCAGTTAAAGCATGTCCTAATTCATGCAAAATAACGCATACAAAAACAGCTAAGACTAAAGCAATATTAAATAAGATGCTATCTTTATTGCCACCATGTTTTAATTCACTGAAAATAATCCATATAATTAAAAAAATAAAAGTCCAGTGGACTTTTATTTTTATTCCAAAAACACTTCCTAAACTCAAATTTGCTTTCATTTAAAACTGGCTTCTGTATTAATAGTCTTTATAAGACTCCAGGAATTATCATCGTTTAAAACGGCATAAAGGTTATCTGATATTTTTTTAGATGTAATTTTAGGCGGAATTTTCAAATATTTTTCGTCTAATATTATATTAAAACCTTTGGGTGTTAAGTATTGGTTTATGTTTCCATTAGGATTAATAGTTACTTCATAATATTTGTACTGAACAATATTTTTTCCTAACACATCATTTTTACCAATAATTTCTTCAGTTAATTTTAATACTATAGCTTCATTATTTTCAAAATTTTGAGCGTTTAAGAACAATGGTTCAATAATAGTTTTTCCAGAAGGATCTATATATCCAAAATATGAAATACCATTGTTTTCTTTCATAATGAGACATCTATTATTTTTAAAGACAGGATAACTTCCATCATTAAACTCAGAAACTACTAAATCATTTCTAAAGTTTAAAACAATAGAACCTTCTTTATTTATAAAAGCCCATTGATTGTTTTTTTTAATAGCAGAAAGACCATCGTTAAAAGGAGAGATAAAATCCAGGTTTTCGATAGATTGTGCGCCTAAAAAAACAGGGATTAAAAATATAGCTGTAAATAGAATTACCACTTTTTTCATGACTTTATACGTTTTAATTAGCTCTTTAAAAGTATAAGGTAATCTGCTATTTTAAAATGATATTCATCATTACGGAATCATTTTAAAGGTACTGTTTTATTGTTGCCACAATATCATTTTTTTGTACCACACCAGATTGTCGCCATAACTGATTGCCATTTTTAAAAAGAATCATTGTAGGTACACCTCTTACTTGATAATTGCTTGCTACAATCTGATTTTTGTCAACATCAATTTTTACAATTTTTATAGACTCTTTTAGCTCGTGTTTTACTTCTTTTAAAATGGGAGCTAGCATTTTACATGGTCCGCACCAGTCTGCATGAAAATCAACTAATACAAGCTCACTAGAGCTTATTATGTCATTAAAACTACTTTTCATTTTCTAAATTATCAATTACCTTTTTTAATTTACTACTTACTTGTTCTGCAATATTTTCTAATTCTACATTTTTTACAGCTTGCATGGATACCATAGGATTGATTGCAGCAACTTCTATTTTATTGGGTGATAATTCTTGAACAATTATGTTACAAGGAAGCATGGTGCCTATTTTATCTTCTTTTTGTAAAGCTTCATATGCAAATGGTGGATTGCATGCACCCAGAATTTTATATTTTTTAAAATCTACGTCTAATTTGTTTTTTAAAGTTTGTTGGATATCAATTTGTGTAAGTATACCAAACCCTTCATTTTTTAAAAGTTGAGTAACTTTTTCTATAATTGAATCAAAGTTTCCAGAAACAGTAGTGTTAAAATAATAAGCCATAATTATATAGTTTTTAATTCTCTATCTAAATTAGCAAGAAAAATTAATTCTGATTTATTTATGCCAGAAAAAGACGCTGCAATAGCACCAGTGGTTTTTAATATTAATTCTTTTATATGTTTTGTAAATAAGTGTTTTTGTTCATTTTTATATTTCACAAAATCATCAAAACAGCCTTGAACATTTAAGTTTTCCTGACTATTTAACCAATCAAAAACAATTTCTATTTGATAAGCTGCATCAGTGTGATAAACATCTTCTAGCATATCTACATTTATCCAATTTTTTTTCACTAACTCTTTCAACTTAGTAAATTCAACATTTTTTACATGGTGATCTGCTGCGGCAATGGCATAAAAAAGTTTACCAAGATTTTGGTAAAATTTAAGTGTCATCTTTTTTTGATTTTTCATAACTACAGCCCTATAGATTTATAAATTTAAATTAATGTTTTATAAGTTGTTATGATAAATATCAATATGATCGATTTAATATGATTTTTGTAAAATTTTTCGTAAATTTAAA
>JAHEDS010000004.1:12890-69216 GCA_024641135.1 Flavobacteriales bacterium | reverse complement strand
CTAGGATTTACTTTTGGTCCTGGTAATTGTCCGCCCTCTCCTGGTTTAGCTCCCTGAGCCATTTTTATTTGTATTTCCGAGGCATTGGTTAAGTAGTTTGAGGTGACACCAAATCTTCCAGAGGCTACCTGTTTAATAGCGCTGTTTTTCCAATCACCATTGGCGTCTTTATAAAAACGTTCTTCATCTTCTCCCCCTTCTCCAGAGTTGCTTTTTCCACCAATTCTATTCATTGCCACAGCCAGATTCTCATGAGCTTCTTTGCTTATTGAGCCATAAGACATAGCGCCTGTTTTAAAACGTTTTACTATTTCAGTCCATGGCTCCACTTCATCTATTGGAATAGGGTCGTAGTTTGTGAATTCAAATAACCCTCTAATCGTCATTAAATGACTTGATTGATTATTTATTAACTCAGAGTATTCTTTATAAGAACTATGTTTATTACTCCTTACAGACTCTTGTAATTTAGCGATAGTAAGAGGGTTGAATAAGTGTTGTTCGCCATTTCGTCTCCATCTATATTGTCCGCCAACTTCTAAATCTAAATCTCCTGCAATTTGTTTTTCTTTATAGGCATTGAGGTATCTTTTGCTGATTTCTTTTTCAATTTCATGCAAACCGATGCCTTGAATTCTAGTTACTGTATTTGGAAAATATTGATTAACAACTTTTGTGTTGATACCAATACATTCAAATAGTTGAGAACCTCGGTATGAATTTAGTGTTGAGATTCCAATTTTATTCATAACCTTTAAAATTCCTTTTCCGACTGCTTTATTAAAGTTTTCCACGGCTTGCTCTGCTGAAATAATGACGTCTAATTCATTGATGTTGGCTTCAATGATTTCGTTTACCATATAAGGATTTATAGCACTGGCGCCATAACCAAATAACAAAGCAAAATGATGAACTTCTCTTGGTTCGGCAGATTCTATTATTAAACTTAATTTAGAGCGTTTACCGAGTTTACGTAAGGCACTATTAATAAATGAACACGCCAATAATGCGGGAATTGGAGCGTTTTGCTCATTAACATTCCTGTCGGTTAAAATAACAATGTTTGTACCCTCATTTATTGCTTTTAAAATATCAGTAAGTAGTATTTGTAATGCTTCCTCTAAGCCATTATGCCCTTTAGCTATTTCATATAATATGGGGAAAGAAGTGATTTTAAAATCTGGATTCTGGTAACTTTTTATTTTGTCTAAATCTTGTTTAGAAATTACCGGGTTTTTAATTTTTAACTTTTTACAGTGAAGCTCATTAATTTCAAAAATATTTGAATCGCTACCCAAGGTTAAACTAATATCTGTAATTAATTCTTCTCTAATACCATCTAATGGAGGATTGGTTACTTGCGCAAAAAGTTGTTTGAAATAATTATAAATTAATTGTGGTTTGTCTGATAAAACTGCAATGGGCGAATCGTTACCCATGGAGCCAATAGGTTCTTTACCGCCTTGGGCCATAGGTAAAATTATAGTTTTCACATCTTCTTGTGTGTAACCAAAAATAACCTGTCGTTTAATTAGTTTTTCTTCATTTAAAAATATTGGACAGTCATTATATGGAATATCTTTAAGGTGAATTAAGTTTTTATCCAACCATTTTTTATACGGATATTTAATTGCTATTTCTTCTTTAATCTCTTCATCATTTACGATTCTTCCTGCATTCATATCTACTAAAAACATTTTTCCAGGCTCTAATCGACCATGAAATTCAATATTTTTAGGAGCAATTTCAATAACACCAGTTTCTGAAGACATAATAACATACCCGTCTTTTGTAACCGAATATCTTGACGGGCGTAAACCATTTCTATCCAAAACAGCTCCAATATAATTGCCATCAGTAAATGGAATCGACGCTGGGCCATCCCAAGGTTCCATTAAACAAGAGTTAAATTCATAAAAGGCTTTTTTAGTCTCAGACATTTCTGGGTTTTTCTCCCAGGCCTCAGGGATTAACATCATCATAACTTCAGGCAAAGAACGACCTGTCATTAAAAGTAATTCAACAACCATATCCATAGAAGCTGAATCTGATTTTCCTAAAAGTACAATAGGTAATATGTTTTTTATTTCATCACCAAACCAGTCGCTTTTCATTAATTCCTCGCGAGAAAACATTCTGGCAACATTGCCTCTTAAAGTGTTTATTTCACCGTTATGGCACATATATCTAAAGGGCTGAGCCAAATCCCATGTTGGAAAGGTATTTGTTGAGAATCGTTGATGAACTAAAGCTAATCTGGTTACAAATAAAGGGTCATTCAAATCTTTATAAAACCGTTTAATGTCTTCAGGAACTAATAATCCTTTATATATAATGATTTTTGTTGATAAGCTAGGAAGGTAAAAAAAGGAACTTTCTGATAGTTTTGAGTTATAAATTTCGTGTTCAGCCTTTTTTCTGGCAATGAACATTTTTAAATTAAATTGAAAATCGTCTTGTTTACCGTTTTCTTTTCCAATAAATACTTGTTTTATAAAGGGTTGTGTTTTAGCGGCAAGTTCGCCTAGTGCATTTTTGTCCACGGGGACATCTCTCCACCCCAATATTTCAAGGCCCTGCTCTTTAAAGTGCTTTTCAAATATATTGATACAGAATGTTTGCTGATTCTGTTTTTTTGGTAAAAAAACATTACTCACGGCATATTTGCCAGACACAGGTAATTTAAAAGAACAGTTTGCTGTAAAAAAATCATGAGGTATATCGATTAAAATACCAGCTCCATCTCCAGTTTTTCCATCTGAGCTAACCGCGCCACGATGTTCTAGCTTTTCAAGAATTTCTAGAGCTTTATGAATAATGTCGTTTGACTTAATTCCTTTTAAACTACATATAAAACCAGCTCCACAATTATCATGTTCAAATTCCGGCAAATACATTCCTTGTTTCTTCAACATAATCAACAAATTTTAGTTTGAAATATAACTTTTCAAGACGAATATATGTAGTTGATTTTAAATTACAACTAGGCCGTTTTCATTATTTCGATTTTTAATGTAATAGGGAGTTAAAAATAATTATATAACAATAATAGCGGCAAATATTATTAAATATTCAATGATAAAAAATTAGTAAGAATTGCAGATATGTGAATTATATGCAACAAAAAGGAATTCTATTAAAAGAAAAAGGAGCTAATAGGGGTAAACTCTAATAATTATTAAAAATTCAATTATCAAAAAATCAAAAAAATTGAAAATATTTATTTTGACCCTAAAAAAATTGGGGTAAAATTTAATAAAACATAAAAATAACACAAACAACCCTATTTTTAAAAGGGGTAAATAATATTTTATATAAGTTTACGTCGAATTAATGAAGAATTAGTAGTTAAAAACAAAAATTAAAAATTATGAAAAAAATTATTACACTTTCAATGTTTTTGGTGGCTTTGGTGACATTTGCACAAGAAGATTCATCAGTTGAGGAAAAGAAATTTAACTTAAGCGGAAGTATTGATGCTTATTATAGAGCCAATCTTAATGCTCCCAATAATGCGGATAACTGGACAAAACCAGGAACTTCATTTGCCAACTTGCCTGGTTTTGCTTTGGGAATGGCTAATGTTGTTGCTTCATATGAAGGAGAAAAAGTAGGTTTTGTAGCTGATTTAGTTTTCGGTCCACGAGGAACCGATGCTATTTTTGCTTCACCAATGTATTCAGAAACGGGTAACATAATTAACCAATTGTATGCTTTCTGGAAAGTGAGTGATAATGTCACTTTAACATTAGGAAACTTCAATACTTTTTTAGGGTACGAAGTTATTTCTCCAGTAGGAAACTTTAATTATAGTACTTCTTATTTATTCTCTTATGGCCCATTTAGTCATACTGGTTTAAAAGCTGATTTTACTTTATCTGATGATTTTAGTTTAATGGTGGGGGTCATGAATGATACCGATGCCACTGAATTTAATCCAACAGGTGATTATGCTTTTGGTGCACAATTGGGTTATTCAGGACAATACTTAAATGTACTAGTTGATCCATCTTTCTTCGAAATAGATTTTACAGGAGGGTTTGACCTTTCGGAGACATTCTATTTAGGAATTAATGGGGCTTATTATAACCTTGAAGACGACGGAGGTGGTTTTTATGGAGCTGCTTTGTATCCACAATATGCAACTTCAGATTCATTTAAAATAGGTTTAAGAGCAGAGTATTTTGTAGAAGATGGCGATTTTGGAGCAATTGGAACTGGTGTTGCCGACAGTAGTGTTTTTGCAGCCACATTAACTGGTAGTTATGTAATTGATAATTTAACTATTAAACCGGAGTTAAGACTTGACAGCGCCTCAGATAATGCTTTTTTAAATAATGATTTGGCGCAACAAAAAAGCTTAAGCTCATTTGTATTAGCAGCTATTTATAGCTTCTAAATAAAGAAAATGAAATAAAACTAGATTAATATATTATGAAAAAAGTAGAAGCAATTATTAGAAAATCCAAATATAGTGAAGTAAAAGAAGCGCTTCATGCTGTTGGAGTAAACTTTTTCTCTTACTGGGATGTTACCGGAGTAGGTAATGAAAAGGAAGGGCATGTTTACAGAGGAGTATCCTATAGTACGAGCGATATTCAACGAAGGTATTTATCAATTGTAGTTAATGATGATTTTGCAGAAGCTACAGTTAATGCCATACTAAAATCAGCAGGTACTGGTGAAGTAGGAGACGGCAAAATATTTATCTCTAACATAGAAGAGAGTTACAGAATTAGAACAGGAGAAAAGGGCGGAAAGACCTTAAAATAACAGATATCAAACAATTATATAATTATGGAATTACTTACAATAAATAATGTATGGATGATGATCTGTACAGCACTCGTTTTCTTTATGCACCTAGGATTTTCTTTATTGGAAATCGGATTAACGAGACAAAAAAATACAATTAATATTTTATTTAAAAATGTATTTATTATTACAATCGGGCTGTTGTTATACTGTTTGGTTGGATTTAATCTTATGTATCCTGGTGAGTTTAATGGCTTTTTTGGATTTGCCGGATTTGGATTGTCATCTCCTGTAGTTGATGGGGCTTTAGATTTGTCTTATAATGAAGGTTATACATATTGGACAGATTTCTTATTTCAAGGGATGTTTGCCGCTACAGCAGCTACTATCGTATCGGGAGCAGTTGCAGAACGTGTTAAAATTGGCCCATTTATGATTTTTACAATCTTATATGTTGGATTGGTTTATCCAATTGTCGGCTCTTGGAAATGGGGCGGAGGATTTTTACAAACAATGGATACTCCATTTTATGATTTTGCTGGTTCTACTTTAGTGCATTCAGTAGGTGGATGGGCAGCATTAGTAGCAGTTTGGTTATTGGGACCACGTATTGGCAAATTTAAAAATGGAAAAGCACAAGCCATTCCTGGTCATAATCTTCCGTTAGCTACTGCAGGGGTCTTAATCTTATGGTTAGGCTGGTTTGGATTTAATGGTGGTTCTGTTCTTTCGGCAGATCCAGGATTAACGTCCTTAACATTAGTAACAACATGTTTGGCAGCTGCTGCTGGTGGTGTTGTTGCTATGATGGTTTCTGGTGTAATGTATAAAAATTTAGATCTTACTATGTTTTTGAATGGTATTCTTGGCGGATTAGTAGGAATTACTGCTGGAGCAGATCAAATGAGTCCAACCGATGCCATTTTAGTTGGTTCAGTTGCAGGCGCTATTATTGTTTTTGCAGTCGCTTTTGTTGATAGAATTAAATTAGATGACCCAGTTGGAGCAATTGCGGTTCACTTAATTTGTGGAGTATGGGGGACTTTAGCCGTTGGAATTTTTGGTTCTCTGGCTGGGATTGATCAGTTTATAAGTCAATTAATTGGAGTGGGTTCTTATGCTGTTTTTTGCATCATAACAAGTTTTATTATTCTTTTTGTATTGAAGAAAACTGTTGGTATCAGAGTTTCAGAAAGAGAAGAATTAGAAGGTTTAGATAGTCATGAACACGGTATGAATGCCTATCCGGACTTTAGATTAAATGAGCATTAACAGTTAGTTATTTATAATACTTAAAAAAGAAAGCCTTAAATATTTAAGGCTTTCTTTTTTTATATAAAATTAATTTAAAATTATGCTGAATTTCTACTCGCGTTAATGTTTCCAAAAAGAGAACGGGTTACAATTTTTTCGAAAATTTGAATTTGTTCAACATCTCTCACCTCTTCTTTTTCTAATTCCTGAATCTTTTTAAGAGCATACTGTTGAATGGTAAGTAAAGGCAATACTATAGCTTCTCTTACATCAATAGATGCTTTTCCAGAAGGCTCATTTTCCATTAAAGATTTATACCCAGTAAGTTTTAAAAGTAAGTTTTTGGAATTTAAGTATTCATTATAAATGATATTCCAAAATTCGCCAAACTCCTCATCCTTCGACATATATTGTGTTAAATCGAAAAACGATTTTGTTAAGGACATCATGCTATTTTCTAAAAGTGTTTTAAAAAATTTAGAGTTTTTATATAAGGATTCCACTTTGTGAAACTCACCTCTGTCTTCATAGGCTTTTAAGGCTGTTCCCACCCCATAAAATCCTGGAACATTTTGTTTTAATTGACTCCATGAACCAACAAAAGGAATGGCTCTTAAGTCAGAAAAAATTAAAGTGTCTGAATTCGATCGTTTCGATGGTCGGCTGCCAATATTCGTCTTAGAGTAATATTTTAAAGTACTCATTCTTTCTAAATAAGGAATAAACATAGGATGGTTTTTAAAATCCTTATAGGCCTTATAGCTTATTTCGGCCAGATCACTCATTACAATTCTATCATCGTTACTTAATGCTAGTTTGTCTTTTCCGAGACGATTAAACATCCCTGAACTTATCAATTGTTCTAAATTATATTGTGAAGAATGTAAAGTTCCAAAATTAGAGCTTATTGTTTGTCCTTGAATGGTTAATTGCACTTCCTTATCTTCGATATTAGGTCCTAAAGACGCATAAAATTGATGTGTTTTTCCTCCACCTCTTGCTGGTGGACCCCCACGACCATCAAAAAATATAGCTACAATATTATGCTTTCTTGACATTTCAGTAAGTAATTCTTTTGCCTTATAAATTCCCCAATTGGCCATTAAATAACCACCGTCTTTAGTGCCATCTGAGAATCCCAGCATAATAGTTTGTTTATTACCTCTCTTTTTTAAATGCTCCATGTAAACTGGGTTAGTATATAGCTGTTCCATAACTAATGGTGCATTTTCCAGATCGGTAATAGTTTCAAATAAGGGCACTACATCAACAGTCAATTCCTCTTTAAAGGCAATCATTTTTAACATGGCAAAAAGTTGAATTACATTTAAGGCAGTTTGATTATTACTAATAATATATCTATTAGCTCCTTTTTCTCCATTGAAATCCTGGATTTGCTTTATTACTTCTATGGTTTTTAAAGTATTGAAAACCATTTCGTCTTCAAACTTATTGATGTCTATTGAAACATTTGAAGCTTCTGATAAAATTTTGATTTGATCATTTTCAGATAAATCGTGATAATTTTTCGGAAAAGAAGGGTGGTTTTCATTCAATAGAGAATCAATAACTGTTGTGAAAACTGAATGATGAATTCTACTGTCTTGTCTAATATCAAGGGTTGCAAAATGATAACCAAAAAGGCGAATCCTATTAATTAAAATATTTATTTCAGATACATATAATGATTGATGTTCTTTTACAATACTATCTCTAATATCTAACAACTCATGAAGAAGTTCTCTAGATGTAATCTGGCCGTCAAAATTTAAATTAATACTATAATTATAAATAATAGTTTCTAAATGAACAATACGTTCTTCAATACCTCTAAAAGTAAGTTTACGTCTTAAATCCTTAAGATCTAAATAATATTTTTTTAGTATAGATTGTTTTAATTTCTCAGCAACTTTTAATGTGGTATCTGGTTTTACAAAGGGGTTTCCATCTCGATCTCCACCTGGCCAAAAACCTACATTTATAATTTCATTATGTCTTTTATTGTCATCATAAATATTTTGCTGAATGTAGTTGTATATTTCACCAAAGGATTTATAAAAAACATTTTCTAAATACCATATTAAACTAACAGCTTCATCATAAGGCGTTGGTTTTTCATGTTTAATGAAGGGTGTTTTACCAAGCTGAGCAAACAAATTGGTGATTTCTTTTAAATTGTCTTGTTTAATTGCTTCTGTTAATTCTGTTATGATACCCAATACAGAACCTGGATAAAATTGCGTTGGATGTGCAGTTAATACAATTCGCACCTTGAATTCTTCCAAATATTTTTTTAATTCATCCAAACGATTTTCTGAAACGGCCGATTCTTTTAGGTTTCGAAGGGTACCGATACCCTCCATGTTGTTTACAATTGGAAAAGAGGCGTCTTCAACAGCGTCAAATAGCACCACTTGTCTTTCAATGTACTGAATAAAACGAAACATTAAATTTAACTGACTTTGCTTGTTTCGTCTGGCTTGATATTTCTTAAAAAAAGTATCAACGATAGTAGTTGGGTCATCTCCATTAGCAAATCCCTTTTTACAAGTTTCATGAAATAATGGAAGCAAAACTCCGGTTTTTGTAATACTGTCAAAAGGCAATGTCATAAATATACTATTGTAAATTTGATATTTAGACAAAACGTTTTGCTTAAAACGCGATAATTTAGGCTCTACAGACATAATATTTTTTGATGTAATTAACTGTAAAAGTAATGAAGCTTAAATGAATCACTGCTTAGTCTTTAAAGTTTTATCAATTTATATAGTATAATCAAATCTAATTGTGAATAATTAAAAAAAAAGGGAGGTTATTTACTTTCTTTTAAAATTTGATTTGTCCTTTTTAAAGGATTTTTATTTATAGACTTCCATTGTTTTGTTTTTATACACTAAAATAAAAAACTACCTATTTTATTGGTCAATTGCACATAAATAATTGATACGGATTAAGATTGTTAATAACATTTTTAATAACTCATTTGGACTTCGTTTAAATGAAAATAAATAGTTTCTATTTTTATAAACTATAAAAAGACCTTTTAATCCTGTAAATTTTATTGATATATGAATTTTTACGATTTTCAAGTCGTATTTCAAGAAGTACCCGGAGAAATAAGCTTATGTTTTTCCATTTGTGGTTGCCCTTTAAAATGTGATGGATGTCATTCTCCCTATTTATGGAAAGAATTTAACGGAGATCCACTAACCACAGAAAAATTTTTAGAATTATTACATCAATATGAAAACCTTGCAACTTGCGTTCTTTTTATGGGAGGAGAATGGCATGAAGACCAATTGGTTAATATGTTAAAATTAGCTCGAAAAAAGTGTTACAAAACATGTCTTTATACAGGGCATGATGCAGTTTCTCAAGAAATTTTAAATGAACTTAATTGGATAAAAACAGGAAAATGGAATCATGAATTAGGTGGATTAGGCAGTGAGAGAACCAATCAAAAATTTATAGAGATTCAATCAAATACTATAAAAAACAATTTATTTATTAAAAATTAACCTATATGATACGACTCACCAGCACCCAAGTAAATCAAAAAATCGATTTTATTGATCATTATATTAATTCTTCAAATGCCGCTGATGGTTCTAAAGTAGATGCAAATGCAAATGTTACTTCAAAAAACATTGCAACTATGGAAGCCGAGCTTAATAAGGACATTAATATACAGGTTAATAGGGCTTTGGTAAAGCGTAAAATAGAATCTCTTTTTGGTGAGGAATTTGCCAACGAATATATCAGACAAATAGAATCTCATGAAATATATGTTCATGATGAAACTTCTTTAAAACCTTATTGCGTTTCAATAAGTATGTATCCTTTTCTTTTTGACGGACTTACCAAAGTAGGAGGTGAAAGTAGAGCACCGAAGCATTTGGAAAGTTTTTGTGGAGAGTTTGTAAATTTAGTATTTGCGGTGAGCTCACAATTCGCGGGAGCTTTAGCAACGGTTGAATTTTTAATGTATTTTGATCATTTTGCTTCGAAAGATTATGGCAAAAATTACTTACAAACAAATGAAAAACTCATAGCTAATCATTTACAACATGTAGTTTATGCAGTTAATCAACCCGCTGCTGCGAGAGGATATCAATCTGTGTTTTGGAACATTTCCATTTATGATGAAGCTTATTTTAACAGCATGTTTGCTGATTTTGTTTTTCCTGATATGACTAAACCTGAATGGGAAAGCGTTAAAAAACTTCAAGCTTATTTTATGAAATGGTTTAATGGAGAGCGCAGCAAAGCCATTCTAACTTTTCCAGTAGTTACAGCTGCTATGCTGGTAAATGATGGAAAACCAGTTGACAAAGAATTTACTTCAATGTGTGCTCAGGAATTAAGTGAAGGCAATTCATTTTTTATTTACCAATCGGAAAGTGCTGATAGTTTGGCCTCCTGTTGTAGGTTACGCAGTGAAATAAGCGACAATACTTTTAGCTATTCTTTAGGAGCAGGAGGTGTAGCTACTGGTTCTATTAATGTAATTACTTTAAACATGAATAGGCTTATACAACAAGGAGCTAATATCGTTGAAGAAGTAAAAAAAATACATAAATATCAAGTGGCTTATAGAAAGCTTATTGAAGAATATGAAGTGGCAGGCTTATTACCAGTTTATAAGGCAGGGTTTATTTCACTTGATAAACAGTTTTTAACTATAGGAATTAATGGTATGGTAGAAGCAGCAGAAAGCCTGGGTATAACTGTTGGTAATAACAATAACTATAAAGAATTTGTAAATAAGCATTTACAATCTATTTATAACGAAAATAAACTAGCTAAGAAGCAATACGGGTATATGTTTAATACCGAATTTGTTCCTGCTGAAAATCTGGGAATAAAAAATGCTAAATGGGATAAGCAGGATGGTTTAATGGTGCCAAGAGATTGTTATAACTCTTATTTCTATAAAGTTGAAGACCAACAGACAAATACTTTAGATAAGATTATTTTACACGGTAAAGAGATTATAAAATATCTTGATGGTGGTTCGGCACTACATCTTAATTTAGAAGAAGCGCCTAATCCGGAAGGCTTCACGAAGCTCATTCATGCTACAGCTGCTGCAGGGTGTAATTATTTCTGTTTCAATATAAAAATTACAATTTGTAATGATTGTAATGAGATCGACAAAAAAACTAATTATGTATGTACATCATGTGGATCTACAAATGTAGATCACGCAACACGGGTTATTGGATATTTGAAACGTGTTTCAAGTTTTAGTTCTGGCAGGCAAAATGAGCATCAATTAAGGCATTATCATATAGACAAAACCACAAATAAATTAGCTGATATTCGAGCTAATGCCATTACAAAATTTCACGAGCAGCATGAAGAAAACCAAAAGGTTTTTATTAAAATAGATTAAAGGATTTTAAAAAGTGTTTTTAATAGTATGATGAATATCATATTCCTTTGGGTTTTAACCAAATACCTTTAACGACTTATTGTAGTAATAGTAAATTGAAATCATCGAACCTTTAAAATTAATTTTAAAGGTTCGATGATTATTTTAATAACCTTAATGAATTAAAATTTATATATGACAAAAGCACACTCTTTCCACATCCCAGTAATGGGAATTGGATTTACCATAGATACCCCTTTAAAGGTTGCCCAATATGGAATAGATTCTGTTATTTCTTTAGTTGATGATATTTTATTAGAGAAATTACGAAAAATGTATAGTGAAAAATTTGAAATTCCTTATCAGGAAATCACTAATCAAATAGATGATTTTAGAGCAAAAAGAATTACGTCTTACTTGAACTTAATAAGTGATTTGGCCGAAAAAAAATTTGATGATTTAAAAAATGTCACCTTGGAAAAAGGGGATGAAATAAAAGCTTACATCAATATGCTTCCTGAAAGTTCGACAGTAAAAGCGCAATTTAGAAAACTAACTGAAAAAGGATTTAATATTTCAGAAATTAAAAACTGGGCATCACAAGTTTTATTAATGGGAAACATCGATGTTAACATTATGACTAAAGTTGATAAAGACAACTATAAAAAGGATGTTAAATTACCTGTTGAATATAATGATGCGCATGCGGCTCTTAGAGGTTTTGCTAATAGTAAGTTAAAATCTTCAGTTATTCTATCTGCTGGAATGAATCCAAGACTGTATGCCTATATGAGTCAGTTTGACGAATTTTATCCTAATGAAAAAGGGCATTTTAATAAGAAAATCATTTTAAAAGTTAGTGATTACAGATCAGCCATAATTCAAGGGAAATTTTTAGCTAAAAAAGGACTCTGGGTTTCTGAATATAGAATAGAATCGGGCCTAAACTGTGGGGGTCATGCCTTTGCTACAGACGGTTATCTTTTAGGTCCTGTATTAGCAGAATTTAAAGAAAAAAGGCAGGAATTAAGAAGCTCAATTCAAGATATATTAAACCAAGAATTAATTAATCAAAATCGGACAGTTTCTATTGCTCCTTTAAAATTAGAGATTTCTGCACAAGGAGGTGTTGGTACGCATGAAGAGCACTCGTTTTTATTAGATCATTATAGCTTAGATTCTGTTGGATGGGGAACACCATTTTTATTGGTTCCAGAAGCAACAACTGTTGATGACAAAACATTACAGCAACTAGCAAACGCCAAAGAAGAAGATTTATATTTAAGTGATATTTCACCACTGGGAGTTCCTTTTAATAACCTTAAGGAAAACACAAAAGATTTAGAAAAGGAATTTTTGATAAATAAAGGAAGGCCAGGAAGTTCTTGTCCCAAAAAATTTGTTTCCTTAAATACGGAGTTTAAAGAAACTGGTATTTGCACCGCCTCGAGAGAATACCAGTATTTAAAGATAAAGGAGTTAGATAAATTGCAATTATCTTCAAAAACTTATCAAGAACGATTAAATAAAATCACAGAAAAAACATGTACTTGCGTAGGCTTAGGAACCGCAGCTTTATTAGCTAATAATTTAGATACAAAAGTTGAAGGGGAAGGGGTGTCTGTTTGTCCAGGACCAAATATGGCATATTATTCTAGCATAATGAGTTTAAAAAACATTACCGACCATATTTATGGTAGAGATAATATGATAACAAGGACAGATCGTCCTAATATGTTTATAAAAGAACTTTACATTTATTTGGACTATCTTAAAAATAAAATGTTAGAGGTTAAAGAGGAAATGAATAAAAAAGAAGAAAAGTACTTACTAACTTTTACGAACAACATGAAAGAAGGTATTTTATATTATCAGAATTTATTTAATAATATTTCAAATACTTTTCAAGATAAAAAACAATTGATTATTCAGGATTTGGAAATAATAGCTGATTCATTGGAACGAATCCATTTTGAAATTGAAAATCTTGTTCCAATTAAAATTAGTTAGTAATATCTAAATCTTTTAGGGATAAAACCTTTCCGGTTTGTTTAATTTCAATAACATATTGAGCAATCGTTTTATCTCTAAAATTTTCAAGTAGTTTTTGTTTTAATGGAGCAACTATAAAATGAACTGGGCAAGGGGTGTCGTCACTACATTTGGATAAACCTAAATAACAATCATCAAATTTTGAGGTTCCGTCAATATTTTTAATAACATCCCAGACTGTGTTTTTTTGGTCATTGCTAGACAAATAAAAACCGCCATTACGGCCTTTTGTTGATGACACTAAATTTACTTTAGTAAGTTGCTGCAATAATTTTGCTAAAAACGGTTGAGGTGTTTCCAGTTCTTCTGCAATTCTTTTTACGCCAATTTTATTATTTTCATTTGTTTCAATAGCTAAATATAAAATGGAACGAATAGCATATTTACAAGCATTTGATAGCATAGATCTTTTATTTTCAAACTTAATAAAAAAAGATGTTTTAATCTTTGTTTATTTCAAAAAACCAATTCGTTTTAAAAACTTGAAGTCATATCCCAAAGTAAAGGCAGTATATAATATACAATTGAGGTTAAAATTAGGATAGAAATAATATTCATCCAAAATCCTTTTTTTGCCATATCTTCGATTTTTAGGTAACCAGAACCAAAGACTACTGCATTTGGTGGGGTTGCAACAGGTAACATGAAGGCACAGGAAGCAGCCAAAGTAGCCCCAACGAGTAAAAAATAAGGGTGTATTCCTATTGCAGATGCTAAGGAGACAAGTACAGGTAATAGCATGGCAGTTGTAGCTAAATTTGACGTTATTTCTGTTAAAAAGTTAACCGAAGCAATTAAAATTAACAGCAATACAATTAGTGGTAAGCCACCCAAGGATGTCATTTGCGAACCTATCCATACGGCCAGTCCACTAGACTCAAAACCAAGTGCTAAAGCCATACCTCCTCCAAATAATAAAACTATACCCCACGGTAATTTAACGGCGTCTTCCCAAGTCATAATTTTTTCATTTTTTCCCTTAGCAGGAATAATAAATAAGAGGATGGCAAAGAAAACGGCAATGATAGTATCATCAATTTCAGGAATAATCTTTTTTAATAAAAAGGACCTTGTTATCCAGGCAAAAGCTGTTAACATGAAAACTAAAAAGACAGTTCTTTCTTCATAAGAAATGGGTCCTAGCTCCTTTAATTGTTTTTTAATTTCTTGACTACCTCCAGGAAATTCTTTTTGTTCGAACTTAAAAGCGAACCGCGTCAAATAAATCCAGCAAATCAATAATAGAATAACAGATATTGGGAATCCAAACATAAACCATTTTGAAAATGAAATCTCAATATTATAGGCTTGTTTTACAACACCGGCAAGCACGAGGTTAGGAGGTGTTCCTATTAGTGTAGCCATACCTCCAATGGATGCACTATAAGCAATAGATAGCATTAAGGCTTTGCCGAACACTAAATTTTCGTTTTCAATCGTGCGTGGATTATCTTTTAAATGAGAAACAATGGCCATTCCAACTGGTAAAATCATGACTGCAGTAGCCGTATTGGAAATCCACATGGATAAAAAGGCCGTGGCAATCATAAATCCAAGGATTATATTAGTGATATTCGTTCCAACCACTTTTATAATGGTAAGGGCAATCCTTCTATGCAACTTCCATTTTTCAATAGCGAGTGCCAAAATAAACCCACCAACATATAAAAACACATATTTATGTCCATAGGAGGCTGTGGTTTCAGTTAAGGACAAACCACCACTTATAGGAAAAAGAACAATAGGTAATAAAGCAGTCATGGCGATATTTATTGCCTCTGTAATCCACCAAATAGCAATCCAAACGGCAGTTGCTAAAATGGCATTTGCAGGATTGGTTAAACCTTCCGGGTGAAAGAAAATCAATATGATAATAAACATAACTGGTCCGAGAACTAGACCCATTTGTTGTTTGGTAAACTTCATATTAATTCCGAATTAATTAGTTGAAATGTGGGATTTCAAACCATTAGTTTAAAATAATGTTCTTATCCTGAGTAAAAAACCCCTTCACAATTTAATACTAAATTATTATTATTTATGAATTGATAGGTTTTATTAAAAAGTATTTTTCTTTGGTTTTGGAGCCTGTAAATCCAGAAACTCTAGAATATTGTTTAAATAGATAGCTTTAGTGTGACGATAAAATATACCATTTATATTGTCTTGATTGTGAAGAGATTTTTGAATCAATTAATTGTTTTAATTTAAAAAATTGGTTATCATATGATTTTTGTCTATTTTTTCTTTTTGAAAGTTACCAACCAACCAACCGTTTGAATATGTTTTTAAGAATCATCTCCAAAACAGCCAAATCTAAACTGTATACACTTAACTTATTTTTGTTTTTAGCAATTATTTCAAGTTTTGCTCAAAACTTAAATAATGAAGACCTTATTGAGTCATTTAAAGATTACTTTCAGGAGCCTAGAGAGCTAGTTTATACGCATATAAACAAATCAGTTTTTATAAAGGGAGAAACACTTGCTTATACGGCTTATGTTTTAGATAAAAATGATAAGCGATTATCTAAATTAACAACTAATTTATATTGTTCAATTGAAGACGAGAGCGGTAAAACAATAAAAAGCACATTAGTTTTAGTCAATGAGGGAGTAGCAAATGGTAATATTTTTATTGATAGTTTGTTTACTTCTGGCAACTATAAATTTAAAAGCTATACTAATTGGATGAAAAATTTTGAGGAACAAAATTTTTATTTACAGAGTATTAAAGTTATTGATTCGGATGTTGAAAATAATATGACAGCAAAGGTTATAAGCCCCAAAATAGACGCACAGTTCCTTCCTGAAGGTGGTCATCTTATAACAGGTACAGAAAACAATATTGGTGCTGTTTTTAAAGATGAATTGGGTTTCGGAATTCCAAATTTAGAAGGTCGTTTAGTCAATGATAATAATGATGTTGTTACTATTTTTAATACAAATCATTTGGGAATAGGTAAATTCTCATTTACTCCAATAGGTCTAGCTAAATACAAAGTCATTATTAATTTCGAAGATACTGAACAAGAGTTTAATCTTAGTACTGCTGAATTATATGGAATTACAATTTCAATAAAAAACATATACAATAAAGAGACAATAGGAGTTGAAATTAATACTAATGAAAATACATTAAAATCAATAAGAAAAAAAAAGTACAAATTAACAATTCATAATGGTTCTGAGTTTAAATATATAGATATTGAATTTGCTAATGATTTAAAAATTATAAAATATCTTAAGTACACGGATTTAAATCCCGGCATTAATATTTTTACTTTATTTAATGAAAACAATGAGCCTATAATAGAAAGACTATATTTTAATTATGAAGGGATTAATTTAATAAAGACAAATAAAATTTCATTTAAAAAAGCAATAGATTCCACAGAGGTTGTTCTGGCATTTAAGGATATAGATTCAACTATTCAAAATAATTTCAGTATTTCAGTTCTTCCTGAAGACACAATATCGTATAATCATCATAGCAATATTATTTCTTCAGCTTATTTGCAGCCCTATGTTAAAGGGTTTATTGAAAATGCTTCGTATTATTTTACTGATATTAATAGAAGTAAACAATTTGAATTAGATAATTTATTACTTACTCAAGGATGGAGCAGCTATAACTGGCAGACAATTTTTAATAATCCACCAAAAATTAATTATGATTTCGAGTTTGGAATAAGTTTTAAGGCAACAGTTAATAATTCTAAGACATTAAAATTTATATTGTATCCGTCCACTTTTAATCATTTAGAAATATTTGAAATTAGTGACAATAAAAACACCTTTGAAAAGGAGGGGTTATTTCCTTTCGATAACGATAAAATTAACTTAAGTGAAATTAAAAAAAATGATGAAGTAAAAAAGTCTAATGTATTTGTTCAATTTTATCCGTCAAAAGTTCCAGGTATTGAAAATTACGATAAAACATTACCCTTAAAAGAAAATGTTTATTTTGATTCGGACTTGTTACAACCATTGCTCACAACATCCTGGAAAGAATATGAACAATTAGCAGAAGTCCTAATAGAAGTTAATAAAACTCAAGATAAATTCGAAAAGTTACAAAAATCAATTTATGGACAAGTTGATATTTTTGATGATAACAAAAGAAAAACTTATATAGATTTTGCCTCTTATCTTAGAAGTAGAGGTTACACGGTTAATCAAATGAATAATGAATTTAAGATTACGGATAATAGATCTTCATCCGGCAATAAATCCCCAATAGTTTATATTGATAACAGAGAAGTTTTTGATAATGAATTAAGTTTTTATAACATGGATATAATTGATTATATTGTTTTGGATAAATCTGGATTTGGACAAGGATTTAGGGGTGCTGGAGGAGTGATAAAAATTTTTACAGACTATAGGTTGTTATATAAAAACAACCCAGAAATGAGAACTTTTCAAGAATTTGAAATCCCATTAACCTTTTCAAAACCTAAAACATTTTACGTGCCTAAATACAGTTCTTATCAAAATCGTTTTTACAAAGAATACGGAGTTGTACAGTGGCTCCCAAAAAAGAGTATCGATGAAAAAGGGAACATATCATTTAAAATAAGAAATCAGGAGGAGTCAAATATTAAGCTGTTTATTGAAGGAATGGCTAATAATGGTAGTTTTATTTCTGAAACTAAAATTTTAAATATTAATTAAATAAAGAGTCAACAATTATTGTATTTATAGCTTTTTATATTTCACTAACCATCTTAAATAGCATTTATGTACCTAAAAGGGTTTTTTAAAGAATGTCGAGAAAAGGAAGTGTTTAAATATATTTCCATTTATTTGGTGTCTAGTTGGTTAATTCTTCAAGTGTTGGCTTTGATTGCCGAGCCTTTAAATTTTCCACAAAAGAGCCTAACGTTTTTAATTTTGATATTGATTATTGGGTTTCCATTTCATATTTATTACATCTGGAAATTTCGTTTAGAAAAATTAGAACCTCCCCAAACTAAGAGCGAATCAATTGTTTTTTACAAAAGTCCCTTTCATAAAATGTATTTCAGTGCATTATTTGTAATAATTATAATTTGCACGATATCCGCAGGGTTTATTATCAATAGTAACCTTTTAAGTAGTTTTAATTTTCCCGAAGCAAATAGCAATGATAAAATTGCTGTTTTAAAATTTGAAGACTATACAGGTGATAAAGAATTAGAAGTTATAGGGGATATGGCTTCCAGTTGGATTGTGCATGGTATTACCGAAAATACTGTAGCCCAGGTAATTTCTCCAAAAGTTGTAAATGATTATACAAGTATTATTAAATCTCAAGCTGGAGCGGTAGCAGATGTTAAAAATTTAATTAAAACATATTTTAAGCCAGGAAAAGTTATTACAGGAGGATTTTATAAAGAAAACAACAAACTATTGCTTCAGTCCTCTATTACGGATGGGTTAATGGATAAAACGCTTATTTCATTTGAAACTATTGAATGCGACTCAGACTCGCCATTGAATTGCATTGAAGAGCTAAAACAAAAAATATTAGGTTATTTAGCAATAGAAGAGAAAAAAGATAATTTAGGCTATTTAAATAAAGAGGATAATCAAAAAGAGGCCTATTTTGAAGAAACACCTCCAAAATTTGAAGCTTATCAATATAATTTAAGTGCATTAAATCATATAGATAATGATAGTCTGCATCTCGATTTTCTAAACAAAGCTATAAAAGCCGATCCCAATTACTTTGAACCTAAAATTCTTTTAATCACTTATTATTTTAATATATCTGATTATCGAACAACAGATTCGTTAATAAAAAAAATAGATATGAACTCTAAATTGAGTTCAAGACAAAAAAATTACCTCTTTGAATATGAGTCACTAATAAAAGGAAAATACGACAAAGCCTATACGGCGATAAAAAAAGAATATAAAATTGCTTACTTGGACATGCCTACAAACCAGAGTACAATGGTAGTAGCTTTAAATTTTGTAAATCGTCCCAAAGACATCGATGACATCTATAATGAAATACCTATGGATGGCATGAATCTAGACAATTGTTACAATTGCGGTAATAGATATTACTTAAAAGGATTGGCGGATATAGAACAAAAAAAATACACTCAAGTCATTGATGAACTATTACCCATATCAAAAATCATTGGGAAAGCCTATCTTAAAAAGCCACTTATTATGGCCTATGTACGATTAGGGGATAGTGATGCGCTTAAAGAACAATATAAATTATGGGAACTTACGAATAAAGAAGATCTTTTGAATTTGTATATGTTCACAGGAAATGAATATTTACTTGCCAATGAAAAAGAAAATGCCAATGCTTTTTTTAGTAAAGTTATAAATGAAAAGAACTCAATAAAAAAAACCAGTGAGGTAGCCAATTCCTATTATTATAAACAAGACTATAAAACAGCCCAAGACCTATTAGAAGAATTACATAATACGGATCCAAGTAATATAGATGTTGTTGTAAAACTAGCAATCTCAAATTATAAAAATGGAAATTTTTCAGAGTCAAATCAATATCTTAAAAGATTAGAAGCATTAAGAACCGACTACCAATTTGGCACTATAGATTATGCCTTTGCACAATATTTTGCGGTACTCAAGGATAAAGAAAACACCTTTAATTATTTGAGAAAGGCGGTGGCCTCAGGTAGATGGTTTATTAATACAACTTTTCAAAATGATCCGCATTTTTTAATTTATAGAGACACAAAAGAATTTGATGATATTTTAAATTACTGGAATCAATTTTTATAAATAAAAAAAAGCCATCAATTCAATTGATGGCTTTTTCAATTTCAATTTCAATTTTCTATTTATTTCCTAGCATCATTAATTCATTACAAACTACCTCTGTGATGTATCGTTTTTCACCTTCTTTAGTTTCATAACTTCGTGAAGTGAGTTTGCCCTCAATAGCAACTTCTTTGCCTTTTGTTAAATAGTTTTCAGCAATTTTTGCGGTATTTCCCCAAGCAACGACATTATGCCATTGTGTATCCGTAATTTTTTCGCCTTTTGCATTTCTATAACTCTCATTCGTTGCAATAGAAAATTTTGCTAAAGTTTTTCCTGATTCAAGATTGATGATTTCTGGATCATTTCCTAAGTTACCAATCAACTGTACTTTGTTTCTAAGTGTGTTCATAATTTTTATTTTTCGTTAAACAGTTAATACTATCGAGTTCTAATGTTTCGACGAGGCAAAGATGCAACTACAATAAAAAATTATTCGGTTACTAAATACTTAAAATCGTTTGTAAATGTTTGTAGTCGTTTGTAAACGAATAAACTTTTTGTATATTGCCTATATAATTGAGTGGTTATGGCAAAAGAATGTTTAGAGTGTAGTGAAAAAATAGTTGGAAGAATCGATAAGAAATTCTGTAGCGATGCTTGCAGAAATGCCTACAATAATAATGTTAATAAGGATAGTAAAAACTTAATTAGAAATACTAATAACAGGTTGCGTAAAAACTACAGAATTTTAGAAGACCTTAATCCTGAACAAAAGACAAAAACATCGCGTGCTAAACTTATTGAAATGGGATTTGATTTTAATTATTTTACAAGCATATATACTACTAAGGCTGGTACAGTATATTTTTTTGTATATGACCAGGGGTATCTAGATATAGACAATAATTATTATGCTTTAGTAAAACGCGAAAAATAAACTCACAGTTATTTTTTCCAGGTGTCTCCTTTTAAAGATAAGGCTGCTTTAAGAATATCTTTTTGGCTAATTTGACCTACTAATTTACCATTTTCTACAATTGGAAAACGTCTGCGTTTAGACTCTAAAAATTTGTTGGCAGCATCAAAAATATTCATATTACCATCAATAGTTTCGACATTTTTAACCATATAGTTTTCGACAGTATGGTTTGGCATTGGCATATTGTGGTATCTGCTTTCACTTATTTCTTTTATACAATCACCTTCTGAAATCACACCAATTAATTCATGTTTTTCATTTACCACTGGGCCTCCCGAAATACGATGCTTAATAATAGCATTGATGACTTCTTCAATGGGTTGATTAGCCTTAAAAGTCACCAATTTTCTGGTCATATAGTCACTTACCCTCAAAGGTGCATCACCTGTAGTTTTTTTTGTAGTACGTCTGGCGGCAAGAAAACTTTTTATTCCCATAAGATTTTTGTTTAAGAAAATTAAATGTAATTATTTTTTTTGAGTTTTCCTAAAGTATACTTAGTTGTAAGATTTCGTTATTAATTAATTTGAACAGAAAATTGAAGTCCTAAACATCAATGATCACAATTCAAATCATAATAAAAGCACTAAAAATAATTAGCATTCTTTTAAGATATTAAAAATTAATTTTTGGTAGATTTAGCGCATTCAAATTAAATAATAAAATATGAAACGATTAATAGTATTGTTACTAATAGTAACCGGTTCTCAAATAAACGCTCAAACGAACTCTGATTTATTAAAGCATTATGAGGCTTATTATAAACAAATGAAAAAGCAAGGAGATGTTAATGGGATAATTAATGCATTAACTCATTTAAATGTAATTTCACCTTCTCGTGAAAGGCTTGATACTTTAGGTTATATTTATATGAGCGAGGGTCAATATTCGCAAGCATTAAACACAATTGGAATTGATAAAATTGCAAATGATTCAGATATTGCACTTCAAGTAAAAGCTGTGTCGTTAAAATCTGTTGGTCAAGCAAAGTTAGCCATCGGATTTTTTGAAGATATTTTTAAAAGAAACCCAAATCCGCTAATTGCTTTTGAATTAGCTGAATTAAATTTACAAATACAAAATTTGCCTGAATCTGAAAAACATATTGCTTATGGCATTGCTAATTCAAAAGAAGATATGACAAAATCTTTTTACGAAATGCAAACACCATATCAAGTGCCATTAAAATCTGCTTTCATGTATTTAAATGCGTTGGTTACGTATAATAAAGATAAAAAAGCAAATATTGATGCTGCTGTAGATATTTTAGATTCGGCATTAAAAACGGCTCCTAATTTCAATATGATTCAATTAACCAAGAATGAATTATTAAGACAAAAACAGGCATTACAAGCGCAGCAAGCCGCTCCACCAAAAAATTAAAGATTATAAAATAAAAAAAGGGCATTTTCAATTGAAAATGCCCTTTTTTTATTTTAAATAACGGAGTATATTTTTAATTTAAAACTAGTTTTTTTGATAATCTACCACCATTTGATGTAATATTCAAAAAGTAAATACCCGGTGAAAATGAAGTCATATCTAATTGATATAGGTTTCGTTTAATATCAACATTTCTTTTTTGAAGTATTATTTTACCTGTAATGTCGGTTACATTAAAATCAAAGTTAAAAATTGTTTTTGTTTTGATGTTAAATATGTTTTTTGATGGGTTTGGATAAATTGCAACGTCTGTTTTATCGAAATCTTTATTAGATAGCGTTGTTCCTCTTATTATTAAATTATCTATCAGAACCCCTTCTTGTTCAACAGCCTGATCCGATTGGAAGACAAACCTAAAACTAATATTAGATGGATTTCCTAATGATGAAAGTTCATGACTGTATTGTTGTATTGAACTATTAGTCCCAGTCCATTGTGCGCCAGGACAGTTATAACAATCGGTTCCGCCTGAAGACTCCAAAGTTCTGTCGCTATTATACCAATTAGGATCATTTGAAGTTCCAAGAACAAACCAGTTAGTACCATCAGTTGAATATTCAACATAAAATACATCCCAGTTTTCTTCAAGGTCATAAGCCATATCAAATCTTATAACTGGATTTATTATTTGAGATAAATCATAACACGAAGAAAGTAAATAACTTGTGGTGTCAGGGTCATATTCCCCATCTAGATTTGTTCCATAAACATTGTTTCCTGAACTATTTATAACCAATCCAGTGGCAGTACCCCTTTCCCAGTAACCCGAGGTTTCGCATAAACTAACTATTCCATCAACCACTAAAAGTTCATCACTAGCATTTTCAAAATCATTAACAGAATTTAAATCCCCGAAGGAATTTGAAGAAAAATATTTGGTTAAATTGTTATTAGAACTATATGTGTCGGAAGAAGAAGTTAAAACAACTTTCAACTTTTGCGATCCAATATTTGGTGTGAATGTAGGAAGGTTAATTAAAGCTGATGACCCAGAAGCAATTGTGCCTGACCAATCTAAATTATTGGACACTCCATTTAATGTATATTCAACATTAACAGCATTGACAGGGTTCGTTCCAATATTTTTAACTTTAGCCTTTAAATTAGTAATATCTCCACAAATTGGTGTAAATCCTTCAATTGATTCAAGAGCAATTTCGTTAGATATTGTTTCCATTTGAATAGCCGACCTCCAAACACCTCTTCCATAGGTTCCGGCAGTAATATTTCCATCAACTAAATTAATTTCAAGATCTGTTACTGGCGCATTAGGTAAATTATTATCAAATAATTCCCAAGCAATATTGGAATCACTGAATCTATAAACGCCAATATTAGTTCCTAAATATAAGGGGTTTTGTGAATGTAAATCTTGGTGTATTATTTTGTTTTTAGTCACACCTGCGATTCCTTTAGAGAGGTTATCAGGAAATGTAAGTCCTCCATCTTTAGATCTTAAAACTTGACCATTTATGCCACTAGTTGTGATATAAACAATGTCACTATTATTATGATTAATTTCTATGGATGTAACATCTGTTGCAAACGAGCCTATTTCTGTAAAGTTTAATCCTTTGTCAGTACTTTTTGCTAATATATTATCATAGGCAACAAAAATAATATCCGGGTTTAAATCATCAATTTCTAAAATATCTGCAGTCTGTCCAAAATTAGGAGAAATAGATTCCCAATTGGTGCCACATAATTTGTAAAGACTACTAAATCCAGCATATACTTCACTTTCACTATTAATTGCTAACGGAGTTACCCAGGTGCCGGGTTCAGGGCCGCTAACGGTAATATTGTCTCCTTGACCAGAATTTGATGAAATAAATAAAGTCTCTCCTCTTTGCATAAATCCATAGTAAAAATTATCATTATTAGGATCAATAGCAGCTTCCATACCATCACCCCCATGATAATTATTCCATTGATTATTGGAATAGCCAAACCCTCCGTTGTCCTGTAATCCACCAGCTATTTTACCTGATGTCGATTTTGAAACTGAAATTTTATAAAACTGACTTATTTCCATACCAGTTGTTAGGTCTGAAAAGCTAATTCCCTTGTCAGTTGATTTAAAAAAGCCGCCATCTGTTCCAGCAAATAATGCACCATTAAAAAAACGAAGTAAATGAATATCGGCATGAGTATATGCGACATTACGAATATACCAAGTGTTAATTTTAGAAAAGGAACTCCCACCATTTGTAGATTTATTAATATCTAAAACACCTGTGTAAATTTCATTCTCGTTAGTAGTTGATACTGCCAATGCCATATCATACCAAGTTTGTGAAGAACCAAAAATATTTCCAATCGTTGATTTTGTAGACTGGGCAGTGAATGAACTACCTGAATTGGTAGATTTGTATAGTCCTTGGAATTCATAACTATTGTCGGCACTTAAAACAAACACAGCATTTGGGTTAGCAGGGGTAACTTCTAAAACCAATCTACTAGATGATGCTGGTAAACCAGAACCTGATAATGAAAATGAAGCGCCACCATTATTTGACACATAAAAAGCTTTTGGAGTTACGGCATAAATAGTATTTGTGTTTCCAGGCTTAATTTTAATGTCTTTAATGTTTAAACCGGCCGTATTATTTGTATTCGACCAATTCGTTCCTCCATCAGTAGTTATAAAAACACCATTATTGGTTGCCACCCATAAAGTGTTAGGATTAGTTGAACTAATGTAAATATCATTCATAGAAGAAGGAGAATTTGCAATGTTCAAACCAGTGGCATTCCAAGTTAAGCCTCCATCTATCGATTTTAAAACACCTACACTACTCGTGTCCCCAGCATCATCATCTCCTGTTGCTATATAAATAATATTTGAATTATTATAATCAACGGCAATTCCAGAAACACCTATTTGGGGTAAAAAGTCTCCCTTAGGTTCCCATGTTAAACCTGAATCTGTTGACTTCCAGATCCCTCCGGCAGGAGCTCCAGCATAATAAATATTGGGGTTATTGGGATCAACACAAATGGCATTGACTCTTCCTATATTAAGGTATGAAGTTGAGCGGTTGGCAAAATCAGATGGGCCTAATGAAATCCAATTACTTAAATCTGCTGCGCTTGATTTAGCCTGTTTCGCATCAATAGTTGCTTGCCAAATTTCAGCAGCAGATGGTAATGTTCCATCTTCTTTAACATAATTTTTCCAGTGATTTTCCCATCGTTTAAATGGTTTGTAACCGCTACCTCGCACATTGGGGTTTCTGGTTTCCCAATAGTCATCAAACGCATCAACAATTTCTTTAAATGTGATAGGTCTTGTAGACTTTGCCTGTTTTGTGTTTATTGACTCCATCCATGGCGCATCTTGATTAAATTGTGCATAAATGGCTGAGGAGCTTAAAAAAATGAGAATTAATAATAGGTTTTTCATTTATGGTACTTCTATAATTTGAGAATCTTTTTCTAATTTTTTATTCATTTGTAAATTTAAGTTGGACACTGACTCCAAAAACTCTTTAATAGCTTGGCTTAATTCGTCTTTAGAGGTGGACGATAAGTTATATATATTTTCAAGTTTAAATAGCTTTGTTTCTAAAGCAGTAACTCGTGCATTTACAGATAGCGTTTTAATGGTATCTGGGATTTTTTCTTTAAAATCTTTGGCAAAAGTTGTAATTGCCTCATTGTTATTTTTAAAATAAGATAAATCACCTTTTTTAATTTGAGTTACCAAAGCTTCAAGTTCTTTATACTGGCTCCAGTTTTCTATTTCTTTTTTTGTTTTAGAATCTAAATTATATTCTATAAACTTGAAATTTGAAATATCCTTTTCGGTGATTTTTGTAATTGCCGGTTCTTCAATCACTATTTTATTAACGTCCTCTTTTTTCTTGCCACATGAAAGTAAGTAGAAACATATTAATATGGCAACTGAAAAATAAGTTTTCATGGTTAAATTTTTTGAAATGAGATTTACAAATATAATAGAATACATTATTTATATAATGTGTAATTGGTTTTTATTATTTTTCAATTTAATATAATTTCATTGATGAATTCTTAGTAATTTTGACAAATTCTGATAAAATACAAATTAATGAACCCTAAAATATTAATTATTGGAGCTTGTGGACAAATTGGCTCTGAACTTACCTATAAATTAAGAGCTTTATATGGAGAAGAAAAAGTTATTGCGAGCGATATAAGTTATAGTAATATAGATATAGTCAATTCTGGAATTTTTGAAATTGTAGATGCCCAAGATTATGCAGCAATTAAGATTTGTGTTGAGAAACATCGAATAAATACTATTTATTTAATGGCTGCTATTTTAAGTGCAACAGGCGAAAAGTACCCAATGAAAGCATGGGATTTGAATATGAACTCCCTGTTTCACGTGTTAAATCTTGCTAAGGCAAAGTTTATAAAAAAAGTATTTTGGCCTTCAAGTATTGCAGTTTATGGCACAACAACGCCAAAAGAAAATACGCCGCAATATACAGTAATGGAGCCGTCAACAGTTTATGGAATTACTAAACAAGTCGGTGAACGTTGGTGCGAATACTATCATAATAAATATGGAGTTGATGTAAGAAGCCTACGTTATCCAGGAATTATAAGTTGGAAAACTTTACCTGGCGGAGGAACTACTGATTACGCCATTGAAATTTATCATAAAGCTATCACAGAAAAAAAATATGAATGTTTTTTGAATGAAAACACAGAGTTACCTATGATGTTTATGGATGATGCCATTAAAGCAACGGTCGACATTATGAGTGCTAAAGATGAAGATGTCAAGATTAGATCGTCCTATAATTTAGCCGGTATAAGTTTTACACCGAAAGAACAAGCGGAATCAATAAAACATCAAATATCAGATTTTACTATTACTTATAAACCAGATTTCAGGCAGGATATTGCTGATAGTTGGCCTAAAAGTATCGATGATTCTTGCGCTAGAGAAGATTGGAATTGGAAACATGACTTTTCTCTTGAACAGATTACTAAAGAAATGCTTACGCAGTTGGGTGAAAAATATAAGAAGGCCTAATAAAAAATACTTTATAATTGTATATTTGAAAAACTCAAACCCCAAATTATATGCTTGAAAATATTTGGTTCAACGTAGAGTATGGTATAAACCATGTACTAAACATTAACGCGTATGATCATGTGTTATTTCTTATTGCACTGACTGTTCCTTATATGTTTAAAGATTGGAAACGGGTTCTTTTATTAGTTTCAATCTTTACCTTGGGGCACACGCTATCATTAGTTTTAGCTGCCTATGATGTTGTTAAAATTGATGGGCAAATAATAGAGTTTTTAATTCCTGTAACGATTTTAATTGTGGCTCTATTTAACGTGTTTACTGCTGGAAAAGGCGCTCAAAAAGAAAAAGTGGGAGTCTTGTTTTTTTCTACTTTATTTTTTGGACTAATACATGGGTTAGGTTTTGCGCGTGAGTTTCATATGCTTGTTGGAAAATCAGACAATAAATTCTTATTACTATTAGAGTTTGCCTTAGGTATTGAAATATCACAGGTTATAATAGTATTTAGTGTGTTATTTTTAGGGTTTCTTGCGCAAACTTTATTTAGGTTTTCTAAACGTGATTGGGTCATGGTTATTTCGGCTATGGTTGTCGGACTAGTTATTCCAATGATTTTAAAAAGTGATTTTTTAGCTTAACATATTTTTAATTAGTGTTTTAAACCTATAAATTTCATAAAACTTTAACTTAATAGCATTGTAATTGAAATTTCAACCAATTATCTTCGTTATATTGTTTTAACAAACAATTCATTTTATCATAATAAATGTCAAAAAAGAAACAACTTAAATACGATAAGGCATACTTAAGAATTGCTGAAGAATGGGGTAAATTATCGTATTGTAAACGCAAACAAGTTGGTGCTTTAATAGTTAAAGATAAAATGATAATTTCAGATGGTTACAACGGTACTCCCTCTGGTTTTGAAAACTTTTGCGAAGATGAAAATGGCTATACAAAATGGTATGTTTTACATGCTGAAGCTAACGCTATTTTAAAAGTAGCTGGTTCTACGCAATCATGCCAAGGAGCCACACTTTATATCACTTTGTCTCCTTGTAAAGAATGTAGTAAATTAATACATCAAGCGGGTATTATCAAAGTGGTTTACGCCAAGGCATATCGAGATGATTCTGGATTACAATTTTTAAAAAAGGCAGGCATTGAATTGGTTTTGATTGAAGACATAAGCATATAATGAAGATGGAAAAAAAATATTTACCATTATTGTTTGGAATTGCGATTGCTTTTGGAGTTTTTATTGGTGGAAAATTAAATTTTTCCGATTCACCAGATAGATTGTTTTCAACCAATAGTAAAAAGGATAAACTTAACAGACTTATTGATTATATAGATTATGATTATGTAGATAAGGTCAATACCGATAGTATTGTAGATGTTACTGTAAATGGAATTTTAGAAAATCTCGATCCACATTCCGTTTATATACCAAAAGAAGACTTACAGCGTGTTACAGAAAGTATGAAGGGTGATTTTGTTGGAATTGGTATTAGTTTTTATACTTATAATGATTCCATTGCTGTTATTCGATCGCTAGAAGGAGGACCTAGCGATAAAGCCGGAATAAAAGGAGGGGACAGAATTGTAATGGCAGATGGAGATTCTCTTACTGGCAAGTATTTAAAAGAGGACGATATTGTTAATAAATTAAAAGGGCCATTAGACTCTAAAGTAGAATTAAAAATATATAGAAAAGGAGAACCAAAACTTTTAAATTTTAAAGTTAAAAGAGCTAATATCCCATTAAAAAGTGTTGATGCAGCCTATATGTTAAGCAATGATTTAGGTTATATTAAAATTAACAGGTTTGCAGAAACAACCTATAAGGAATTTAAAGAAGCTCTCAATAAATTAAAAAAACTCGGAGCTACAAAAATAACACTTGATTTAAGAGATAATCCTGGTGGGTTTCTGGGAATCGCAGAACAAATTGCAGATGAATTTTTAGAAGATAACAAGCTTATTTTGTTTACTAAAAATAAAAGCGGAGCTATTGAAAAAAGTTATGCGACTAAAAAAGGTGATTTTGAAACTGGAGATGTTTTTGTTTTAATAAATGAAAACTCTGCTTCGGCTAGTGAGATTGTAGCTGGCGCCCTTCAAGATAATGACAAAGGGACTATTGTTGGTAGACGCTCCTATGGAAAGGGCCTTGTTCAACGTGAAATGGAATTGGGAGATGGTAGTGCAATTCGCTTAACTGTTTCGAGGTATTATACCCCTACAGGAAGATCAATTCAGCGCTCTTATGAAAATGGAGTGCAGGATTATAACGATGATTATTACGAGCGTTTAGATAGTGGAGAGTTAGTAGATTCTGCGAAAATTCATTTGGCAGACTCTTTAAAATTTACCACACCAAAAGGTAAAATTGTTTACGGTGGTGGTGGAATTATTCCAGATATATTTGTTCCTCTTGAAAATGGATTGCAAAATGAAACCTTAAGTTTTTTATTTAAGAGAGGTTTTATAGCTAAATTTATATTTGAAGAATTAGAGAAAGATAGAAATGTATTCAAAAACATTTCAAAACAAGATTTTATTGATAATTATGTGGTAGGGGATGAGTTTATTTTTGCTTTTGAAGATTTTATTAATTCTAAGGCCAATTTAAAAACATCATTTGCTGATTATCACGATGAGGTCAAGCACTATATAAAAGCAACTTTAGGAGATCAATTGTATGGAGATGGCGCTTTTGATGAAATATTTAATCAAAACGACCCAATGATTGATGAGGTTAAGAAAATAAGCAAACATCATTAATACATCTTATCATGAACCTTAATGTGATTACCGTTATTCCATAAAGTTAAAATGTCTGTTGCTACTTGAGCACCACTTCCACAGGCTATAGCAAACTGGCTTCGCCATCCTGCAAGAGTACCGGCAACATAAAGCCCCTTCTTAATTAAATGATCAGTATTTTTTAACCAAATTCTATTCTTTTCTTTGGCGGCTCTAGGATGAGGTTCAGTATAGGGCTCAAGTCCTTTAATGTTTATTAAATTACTGTATCCAACGGCAATAACAACTAACTCAGTTTGATATATATTTTTATTAGTTTTAATTTGAAAGCACTTGTCAATTTTTAGAATTTCAATAACTTTCTCACCATCTATTTGTTCAATCTGTGGATATAATTTTTCTAACTGTTCTTTTCCACTAGTTAATATTGAAGATCCAGTGGTTCCAATAGGTAGCCCTAAAACATTATTAAACAAAGCATTTTGTAAGTCAGAAGATTTTTGATGCGTAATAATGCCAATCTTTTTGTTTTGTGAAAATTCAAATTTACCCCCAGAACCCAAAACTAAGGCACAAGATAATCCAGCTGCCCCTCCACCTATTATTAAGACATTAAACATTATTTTTTCTTTTTAACTTGAGCCTCTATGTTTTTGGAGATTCTTAAAATTTGTAATAATAATAAAGCACATAATGCAGCTAAAATGGTAATTAATGCGAGAGCGCTTTCTCCAGAAAAAGGATTGTTTAAATCTATTTTTGTGCCATTAAAAACAATTAGGGCTAAAGCCATGATGCTTAGTACGATGGTAAAAATTTTCATGATTATATAAACAGGATTTTAATGTTATGAGCAAATAATTTTACCGCAATAGCTAATAAAACAACTCCAAAAATCTTTCTTATAATATTAATACCATTAGGGCCTAAGAAATTTTCAATTTTCGTTGAAGTTTTTAGTACAATAAAAATAACAAAAACATTCATAATAATGGCAATAATTATATTTTCTAGCTGGTATTCGGCGCGCAAGGATAAAAGTGTTGTTAAACTTCCAGGTCCTGCTATTAAAGGGAATGCTAGCGGAAATACGGAGGCAGTCATAGCGCTATTTTCCTCTTCTTTATACAGTGTTATTCCCAATATCATTTCTAAGGCTATAAAAAACAGAATAAAAGCTCCAGCAACCGCGAATGAGCTGACATCAATACCAATAAGGTTTAAAATACTTTTACCTAAAAACAAGAATAAAACCATAATGACTCCGGCAATTATGGAAGCTTTTTCGCTTTGAATATGACCAACCTTTTTTCTTAGATCAATAACAATAGGAATGTTACCAACAATGTCTATAACGGCGAACAAAACCATAAAAACAGTAAATATTTCTTTAAAATCTAAGTGCATCGCAAGAGGTTTTAATTTTTTGCAAAAGTATAGTATTAATAATTATCTATACGATTAAATTACGCTAAAGTTTCATTAATTTTGCCGTCTTAAAGCCAAGCTTCTATTATGTTTCAAATTGGAAAAACTATTGTTTCAGAGGAAATTATTCAGAAAGATTTCATGTGTAACCTTTCAGCATGTAAGGGAGCATGTTGTATTGATGGTGAAGCTGGAGCACCGTTAACTCAAGAAGAAACAGAAATACTTAAATCTATTTATCCAAAAGTAAAACCATTTTTAAGAAAAGAGGGTATTGAAGCTATCGAAAAACAAGGAGTTTATACAGTTTCTGATTTTGGAGATATGGAAACGCCTCTTATTAATGGAGCTGATTGTGCATATGTGATTTTTGACAAAAAAGGAACGGCTCTTTGCGCTATTGAAGAAGCATACAATCAAGGCGAAATTTCTTGGAAAAAACCTGTTTCATGTCATTTGTATCCGGTAAGAGTAAAAGATTACAGTGAGTTTTCTGCAGTTAATTATGAACGATGGAATATTTGCGATGACGCCTGCGCTCTAGGAAAAGAATTGCAAGTACCCATTTATAAATTTGTAAAAGAAGCTTTAATTAGAAAATTTGGTGAAGATTGGTATTCTGAATTGGAAAAAGTCGCTATCACTTATAAATAGACTTTATTAATTAAAAATTAGCTTCTTAACATTTTAATTTCATACTCATATTTCATTTTTTTTATTAAAATAGAAACCCTTATTTAATGGGGTGTGAGCGAATATCTGCATTTTTAAAATACTGATAATCAATATATTGAGTTTATCGTAAAATTCCTGTTAAAAATTTTAATTGTTGTTTTTTGTTAAAAACTTGTTGACAATGTTTATAACTATACCTTTCATTTTCAACTTCAATTTTGAATCTTTGTTAATCCCAAATCGAACCAAAATTTCGTCTAATTTTTTAAAAAAGAATCAAAATAATGTCGCAGACAGTGGAGCCCATTTTACAAGAGAATAAAGATCGGTTTGTTATTTTTCCAATTAAACATCATGATATATGGGAATGGTATAAAAAACAAGAGGCGAGTATTTGGACAGCTGAAGAAATAGATTTACATCAAGATCTTAGTGATTGGAATACAAAATTAAATGATGATGAGCGTTATTTTATAAAACACGTATTGGCATTTTTCGCTGCAAGTGATGGTATAGTAAATGAAAACCTAGCAGAGAATTTTGTTTCGGAAGTACAATATACTGAAGCTAAATTCTTTTATGGATTTCAAATTATGATGGAGAATATTCATTCTGAGGTTTATTCTTTATTAATTGATACCTATGTGAAAGACGATAAAGAAAAGGATCAATTATTTAAAGCAATTGAAGTATTTCCGGCCATTAAAGAAAAGGCAGATTGGGCTTTAAAATGGATCGATTCTCCTAGTTTTGCTGAACGATTAATTGCTTTTGCTGCTGTTGAAGGCATCTTTTTTTCAGGTAGTTTTTGCTCTATTTTCTGGCTTAAAAAACGTGGATTACTACCTGGGTTAACCTTTTCAAATGAGTTGATTTCAAGAGACGAAGGATTACATTGTGATTTTGCTGTGCATTTACACCAAAATCATATCATAAATAAAGTTCCAAAAGAAAGAATTACCCAGATATTAACGAATGCCTTAGATATTGAAAGACTCTTTATTACGGAATCGTTGCCTGTAAGTTTAATTGGAATGAACTCAAAATTGATGACGCAATATTTAGAGTTTGTTACTGACAGATTATTAGGCGAATTTGGCTGCGATAAAGTTTATAACGCAACAAATCCATTTGATTTTATGGACATGATTTCGCTTCAAGGAAAGACAAATTTCTTTGAGAAACGAGTGTCAGAATACCAGAAAGCAGGAGTTCTTAACAAAGAAGAGGATAAAGATAAATTTAATTTTGATGCTGATTTTTAATCAGTACTAAAATTAATTATCACAATCGATAGTATACAATATTGATTCTGAATTATCAGACATCAAGGTTTCAACTAATAAAAATTATAGTAAACCGACTGAGTTTTTATCTAACAATGTATTGATAGATAAAATTAGAATAACTAATTAACCATTTTTCTGAGGGTGTTTCAGAAAAAATTAAAAACCATTAAAAAGCATGTATGTAGTAAAAAGAGATGGCAGAAAAGAACAGATAATGTTCGACAAAATTACAGCAAGAGTTCGTAAACTTTGTTATGGATTGAATGAATTAGTAGATCCGCTTAAAGTAACAATGCGAGTTATTGAAGGATTATATGATGGCGTAACCACGAGTGAACTTGATAATCTTGCTGCAGAAATTGCTGCCACCATGACTACTGCACATCCAGATTATGCGCGTTTAGCTGCCAGAATATCGGTTTCAAACTTGCATAAAAACACCAAAAAAACATTTAGTGAGGTAATGCATGACCTCTATACCTATGTTAACCCTCGAACTGGTAAAAAAGCTCCTCTTTTGGCTGATGATGTTTACGAGGTTATCATGGAAAATAAAGAAACCCTAGATTCTACTATTATATATAATCGTGATTTTGGCTATGACTATTTTGGTTTTAAAACACTAGAACGGTCGTATTTACTAAAATTAAACGGACAAATTGCCGAGCGCCCGCAACATATGCTAATGCGTGTGGCAGTTGGTATTCATTTAAAAGACATGGAGTCAGTCATTGAAACTTATGAGCTCATGTCAAAAAAATACTTCACGCATGCGACACCAACTTTATTTAACGCAGGTACGCCAAAGCCACAAATGTCATCATGTTTTTTATTAACCATGAAAGATGATAGTATTGATGGTATTTATGACACGTTAAAGCAAACGGCCAAAATATCGCAATCTGCTGGAGGTATAGGTCTGTCTATCCACAATGTTCGTGCTACAGGTAGTTATATTGCGGGCACAAATGGAACAAGTAATGGTATTGTTCCCATGTTGCAAGTGTTTAATGATACAGCGCGTTATGTAGATCAAGGTGGAGGAAAGCGTAAAGGAAGTTTTGCCATTTACTTAGAACCTTGGCATGCCGATATTTTTGATTTCTTGGAATTAAAGAAGAACCATGGTAAGGAAGAAATGCGTGCACGAGATTTATTTTATGCCATGTGGATATCTGATTTATTCATGAAACGTGTACAGGAAGATGGACCTTGGACATTAATGTGTCCAAATGAATGTCCTGGATTATGTGATGTACATAGTGAAGAATTTGAAGCACTTTACTTAAAATATGAAGCGGCTGGAAAAGGCAGAAAAACAATAAAGGCTCGTGAACTTTGGGAAAAAATCATAGAATCTCAAATAGAAACAGGCACGCCATATATGTTGTATAAAGATGCGGCTAACCGAAAATCAAATCAACAAAACTTAGGGACTATTAGATCCTCAAATTTATGTACAGAAATTTTGGAATATACCTCGCCAGATGAAATCGCTGTTTGTAATTTAGCATCCATTGCCCTACCAATGTTTGTAAAAAATGGGGCTTTTGATCATAAGGAATTATTCCGTGTAACTAAAAGAGTTACAAAAAATCTGAATAAAGTTATTGATAGAAATTATTACCCGGTTAAAGAGGCAGAAAATTCCAATGTTCGCCATCGTCCAATAGGGCTTGGTGTTCAAGGATTGGCAGATACCTTTATCCAATTGCGTATGCCATTTACAAGTGATGAAGCTAAAAAGTTAAATCAAGATATTTTTGAAACCATCTACTTCGCGGCAGTTACAGCGAGTATGGAAGAATCTAAAGTGGATGGTCCTTACCAAACGTTTAAAGGTTCACCAATTAGTAAAGGTGAGTTTCAATATAATTTATGGGGATTAAAAGATGAAGATTTAAGTGGTCTTTGGGATTGGGCAAAATTACGTAAACAAGTCATGAAACATGGTGTGCGTAACTCTTTGTTGGTGGCTCCAATGCCAACAGCATCAACATCTCAAATTCTTGGGAATAATGAGTGTTTTGAGCCTTATACTTCTAACATTTATACACGTAGAGTATTATCTGGTGAGTTTATTGTAGTAAACAAACATTTGTTAGAAGACTTGGTAGAACTAGGATTATGGAATGATAGTTTAAAACAGGAAGTCATGAGAGCCAATGGTTCTATTCAGGGAATAGATGTCATTCCTCAAGATATTAAAGAGTTGTATAAAACGGTTTGGGAACTGAGTATGAAAGACATAATTGATATGTCTCGCCACAGAGGATATTTTATAGATCAGTCACAATCTCTAAACTTGTTTTTAGAAGGAGCCACTATGGCAAAATTAACTTCAATGCATTTTTATGCCTGGAAAAGCGGTTTAAAAACAGGAATGTACTATTTACGTACTAAGAGCGCTGTTGATGCTATTAAATTTACATTAGATAAAGTAAAAGCTGAAGAGCCAACTGAAGAAACCATACCCACTGATGAGACGCAATTAATACAACAAAAAAAATCAGCAGTTCAAGCAGCGGCAAAATTTGCCCAACAAACGAAGGAAGTGGAACCTATGACTGCTGAAGAAATGAAAGCTTTAATCGCACAGGCAAAAGAGTCTTCAGGTGGTGATGATTGTTTAATGTGCGGGTCTTAAAGGCGGATATTTACAATGAAAAGGGATTAATTAAATATAAATAAAAGCGCCTTTTAAGGCGCTTTTATCATGACTATTAATCTTATAATAAAACATAAAAAAACCTCCTTAATTTAGGAGGTTTTTTTAATCATTAGTTTTTGTAAATCCGCATTTTATTCTTCATCAGGACCTTTAACAGTAGCTGGTTTTACAGAACTATCATGTGAGTTATGATATTCTTCCAATAGATTCATTGTTGTTTTTAATAAATCCTTTGTTTCTAATAAAATACTAAAATATAAAGTAGTGTTTTTTGGACTAGATTCTTCGGTTCTTGTCCGCTCAACTTGCTTATGAATTTTATCACTAACTAATTTTAAAATTTCTGCTTTTCTAGTTAGGATATCACCTATTTCTTCAAAAGAACGCGATTCAAATGCTTTTCTGGTATTTTCAAATAGGCGTTCAAAACGCTCATCAACCTCTTTTAATTCTTTAATTTGGTTGAATTTCAGTTTTTTGTGATTATTAAGGACATGTTTATGACTTACTTTAGTTATGTATTCTAATGATTGAATCATATCTTGTAAATAACCTAAAATATGTATATAGAAGTTACTGGCTCCTATACTGGAATCGTCTAAATTTTTAATAAAATAAAAGATATTATCTCTTAATTCATCAACCTCTTCAGAAAGTTTATTAATTTGTTTTTTATTCTTTTTTAGTAAGGTTAAATCTTGCTTAGCAAGTCCATTAATGGCATTTGTATATATTCTATTGCCACGTTTAACCACATTAGCAATATTTGCAGCACTTTCATGAATAACACCTTGTATTGAACTGCTTTCAGCTTTAATTAGACTGTCTTCAGCTTTTGCTTCTTTATTTTTTTTATTATGAGACATTGTACTTCTAATTAATATTGCGAAGGCAATTACTAATAAAAGAGGAAACATCACATTTATATTTATATTTAAAAGATAAGCCACTAAAGCTGCCGCAAAGAAGGCACTGAACGCAGTAAAAAACCATCCTCCGATAACATTTATTACTCCTGCAACTCTGTATACAGCACTTTCAGCACCCCAAGCTCTATCCGCTAAGGATGTTCCCATCGCAACCATAAAGGTTACATATGTAGTTGATAATGGTAATTTGTAAGATGTTGCAATTGAAATTAAAACAGCAGCAACCATTAAGTTAACAGCTGCTCTAACTAAATCAAAAGCCGGTAATTCATAAGTTTTATCCTTACTAATTTTAATTACTGGAACCTCAAATTGTTTGTCAATTTTTGCTTGCCATGATTCTGGTAAAATGTATGCTGATAATTGAGACATTAAAACTGCAGACCTAACAAATACACGTGATAAAAAATTGGGCTGAAACCTTTCTTTTGTGTTTCCTTGACTAGCTAAATCCAGAGATGTTTTAACTACATTTTGTGCTTTCGTTGAAAACCAAAGTGTTAAAACCATAATTAAGCCAGCGATAAGTAATAATATAGTTGGTGTAGCTGCTTTAGAACTAAGACTATGCATTGAAAATTCTGATGCAGATAATCCAAGAGTATTAATTTCCGGATTCATAAAATCTAAATAAGCTTGATATGCTCCGGTTGATGGGCCTATAAAATTAACTAAATCATTACCGGCAAAAGCTAGAGCTAAAGCAAAAGTTCCTATAAGGATGACTAATTTGTATATGTTAGTTTTTGCAAATTTTATTAATGCAATAGATAATAATGACCAAAATAGAAAACTTACTCCTACAATTGATAATACATTGTGTTCTAAATAAGATTGTATGGTTTCTCCTCCAATAAAATCAATACTTTGTTTTGCAAAATTAGTTCCACCTATTCCTTTCATAAAAATGAAGTAAGTAATAGAAGTTAAAGCGAAACCACCAAATAATGCTCCAACCCATTGTGCTTTCTTTTCGAAATCATAAGATAATAGGAGTCTGGCTACCCACTGAACTAAAGCCCCAATGGTAAAGGAGACTATGACAGAGAGCAGAATTCCAAAAATAATTTCTGATGCTTTAGAAGTATTAATATAATTAAGAAGGTCACTAAAGGTACCACCATCATGACCGATTTTAATTAATGACATGGCAACAGCTGCTCCTAATAATTCAAAAACTATAGAAACTGTTGTTGATGTAGGCATACCTACAGAATTGAAAAAATCTAATAAAAGAATGTCTGTTATCATTACTGCCATGAAGATGATCATGATTTCACTAAACATAAATTCTCCTGGATTGAAAATACCTTTTCTAGCAACTTCCATCATACCACTGGAAAAGATGGCCCCAATTGCAATACCTAAACTTGCAACAATCATAATGGTTCTAAATGAAATAGCTTTAGATCCAATAGCAGAATTTAAAAAGTTAACAGCATCATTGCTCACCCCAACAACCAAGTCAGCTACAGCTAATACCGCTAAGGCAACAATCATTAATAAGTAAATATTGTCCATAAAAAAAGTTTTGATAATATCGGGTAAAAATACTTAAATAATATTTATTTTTTCTTTATATCTAAAAAAGATAAAGCAAAAACATTGTATAATTATTAAAGGTTTATGGTATTTAGAATCCTTTTTTATTTCTTTTTACGATGTTTTAAAATTTCTGCATCGATGTAAAAAATTATTTCCTCGGCAATATTTTTAAGTAAATCGCCAACACGCTCAAATTTTTTAATTACAGAAAATAACACTAATGCTTCAGAAATAATGGCATTATCTTTTAAAATTTCTTCTTCGATTATTTTAAATGAATTAAAGTTTATGGTATCTAAAATTTTATCTTTTTTAAATACTTTTCTGGCTATTTTCACATTTTTGTTCTCATAGGCATCGTGTACATTTTCGAACATCGCTATGATTGTATCGAACATTTCGTTAAACTGTACAGCATCAATTAAATGTGTTGGAATGTCTTTGTCTACATCTACTACATATTTAGCAATTCCATAAGCATGATCTCCAATACGTTCTAAATCAAAATTCATTTTACGTATGGCCATTATAAACCTTAAGTCAATAGCGACAGGGTTGTAAAGTGCAATAAATTTTTCACAATCCTTTTCAATTTTTATATCAAGAGCATTCACTCGATTTTCAATGTTCATCACTTCTTCAGCTAAATCACTGTCATGATTTATAAATGCTTCTTTTGCTTTTTCAATTTGAGAAAGACATATTGAAAGCATATCAAATCCAGCCTGATTTATTACTTCACGTTGGTATGTTGCATTAACCATAATTATTGGGTTTTATCCGAAACGACCTGTTATGTAGTTTTCGGTTTGTTGTTTTTCTGGGTTTGTAAATATTTTTTTTGTTTTATCAAACTCTATGAGTTTTCCTAAATAGAAAAATGCTGTAAAATCACTTATTCTACTTGCTTGTTGCATGTTATGTGTAACAATAATAATGGTGTATTTTTCTTTTAACTCAAAAATTAATTCTTCAATTTTTGAAGTAGAAATAGGGTCAAGTGCAGAAGTTGGTTCATCCATTAGTATAATTGAAGGCTCTACTGCTAAAGTTCTTGCAATACACAACCTTTGTTGTTGACCCCCAGAGAGTGCTAAAGCTGACTTTTTAAGTTTGTCTTTTACATCCTCCCATAGATCGGCCTGTCTTAAGGCCTTTTCAACACGTTCAGCAATTAGTTTTTTGTCTTTAATGCCCTGTATTTTTAAACCATATGCAACATTTTCAAAGATAGATTTAGGAAAAGGATTGGGCTTTTGGAATACCATACCAATTTCTTTTCGTAAATCCTCTACATGAATTTTGTCTTTGTATATGTTTCTTCCATTAACTTTTATCTTTCCCTCCATTTTAAAACCATCAACATAATCATTCATCCTGTTGAATAGTCTAAGAAAAGTTGATTTTCCACAACCTGAAGGGCCTATAAATGCCGTAACAGTGTTTGGTTTTATAACCATATCTATGCCTTTTATAGCCATAAAATCATCATACCAAACTTTTGCATCATTTACTTCTATGGTATGTGTTCTTTTTAATGATTTGTCTACTACTTTGTCCATTGGAAGTGGTTTTTCTAATTTTTTTCCCATGCTTATTGTAATTTGCTTTGCCATTTGTTTCTGAAATAAACAGCGATTCCATTCATTACAAAGGTTATTATTAATATTATTATAATTGCACCAGCTGCTGCTATTGCAAATCCAGCTTGTGGACGTGTTGTCCAGGTAAAAATTTGCATTGGTAACACTGAAAACGTATCAAAAATTGAATGAGGGACAAATGGGACATACGCCATGGCTCCTACAACTATTAAGGGGGCTGTTTCACCAATTGCTCTTGATAAAGATAAGATTATTCCCGTCAATATCCCCCCAAAGGAAGACGGAAGGACTACCTTACTAAGTGTTTGCCATTTCGATGCACCCAAAGCAAAAGAAGCCTCTTTTAATGAATGCGGCACTGCTTTAATAGCTTCTCTTGTAGCAACAATAATAATTGGTAAAATTAATAAAGACATCGTTAAGGCTCCCGATAAGATGCTTCCTCCAAATCCAAAAAAGCGAACAAATATACCCAATCCTAATAATCCGTAAATAATGGAAGGTACACCTGCTAAGTTAGCTATATTGATTTCTAAAAGTCTTGATAATCGGGATTTATGCGCATATTCTTCTAAATAAAGACCAGCTCCTACCCCAATTGGAATTGCAAATACGATTGTTAAAAGCATTAAATCTAAAGTCCCAATAATTGCGGTGTAAATACCTGCATTTTCTGGTTTTCTTGAAGGTAAGCTTGATAAAAAGTCCCAATTTATTCTTGTATAACCTACCTTGATAATGTTGTAGATTAAAATAATTAAAATAAAGACTCCTAATAAAGTAAACAATACACCAAATACCTTAAATGATGAATCAATGATTTTATTTTTTTTTAAATTATTCATATTTCTCCTGGTACTTTTTCTTAATCCAAAAACTAAAAGTGTTCAATGAAAAGGTAAATAAAAACAGGGTTAATCCGGCTGCAAAGATTGTTTTGTACTCAATTGAGCCTTGCGGTGCATCTCCCATGCTAACCTGTACTATATATGAGGTTATTGTCTGTGTTGGTATCGTTGGATTTAATGATAACTGTGCTTGTTGCCCTGCTGCTATTGCAACAATCATTGTTTCTCCAATGGCTCTTGATATTGCTAAAATAACGGATACGATTATCCCAGATGAAGCTGCAGGAACCATTACTTTAATTGATGTTTGAAAACGCGTAGATCCCATACCGAAAGCCGCTTCTTTTAATGATTTTGGCACAGCGTATAAGGCGTCTTCACTTAATGAGGAAATAAAAGGAATTATCATAATACCCATTACAAGACCAGCAGATAATGAATTAAAAGTTTCTAAATCCGGATATATAGTTTGTAAAAATGGGGTAACAATAGTTAAGGCAAAAAAGCCATAAACAACGGTAGGAATTGCCGCTAAAATTTCTAAAAGAGGTTTTAAGGTTTTTCTAAAACCTTTAGGGGCATACATATTTAAATAAATCGCAATTGTTAACCCAATTGGAAGTGCCACTGCAATAGCAATTGCAGAGGTTAAAAATGTTCCTGATACTAGAGGTAAAATTCCAAAATGTTGTTCGCTGAATAAAGGTGTCCATTGGGTGTCTGTAAAGAACTCAAAAATGGAAACGTTTTTAAAAAACGAAATGCTTTCATACAATAGGATAATAATAATACCTATTGTAGTTAGTATAGTAACGGAGGCACATAAAAACAAAAAGGCCTCAATAATTTTTTCTTTTAATTTCATCCGAATGTAATTAATTGATGAAAATCAGATTTTATTTCACTATGTTTCATAATTAAAAGCATCTATTTTTAACAGCAAATAATATTAACCAGAATTGCCGACAAGAATAATTCTTATCGGCAATCCAAATTAACTTATTTATTTTTATAACCCACCAAGAGCATTCTTGAATGTTTCTTTTTGAGCGTCATATCCACTTTTTGGCATTGGAACATAACCAACTTCTTTACATAATTCAGGAGCATTATCAAGATAAAACTCCACGAATTTTTTAACCTCTGGTCTTTGAGCCGATTTTTTACTAACAAAGATAAATAAAGAACGAGATAAAGGAGCATAAGTATTATTAGCTACGGTTTCAATACTTGGAAGTATTACTCCAGCACCATTGTCGATACCAACCACACCTAGCTTGTCTTTGTTTTCTTCGTAGTAAGATAACCCGAAGTATCCTAAAGCATTTTTGTCTTTTTCAATACCTTGTACAGCAACATTATAATCTGATACAGCATTATAATCTGTTCTGCTTGCGCCAGATTCACCCATTATAACTTCTGTAAAGAAATCATATGTTCCATGAGAGGTATTTGGTCCATATAAATGAATTTCTTCATTAGGCCATTCTGCTCTTATCTGGTTCCATTTAGTTATTTTACTATTTGGTTCCCATAATTTTTTTAATTCTTCAGTAGTCATTGAAGTTGCCCAAGTATTGTCTTTATTTACAACAATAGTAATACCATCTAAAGCAACAGTTAGTTGAACATATTCAATACCGTTTTCTTTACATAATTCAATCTCTTTGCCTTTAATGTCTCTTGAGGCATCACTAATATCTGTAACTCCAGCACCAAATTTTTTAAATCCGCCTCCAGTACCGCTTTCGCCGACTGTTACTTTAACTCTAGGTTCTACTTTTAAAAATTCTTCAGCTACCGCTTCAGATACAGGAAACACAGTTCCTGAACCATCAATAGCTACAGACCCAGTCAATTCAACAGTTTCACTACTTGCATCGTTTGATTTTTTGTTACCACATGCAACACTAAGTAATACTACTGCAATAATTAGAATACTTTTTTTCATGGTTTTTAATTTTAAATTTTATTGATTAGAAATGAATATCAAACTGTAGACGATATAAAACTTCATCTCCTCTATTAGCCACATCAATAAGGCTAACATCAGTTTGCACTTTTAAACTATGTCCAACTATAAATTTTGAAAGTCCAAGCGTATATTGCTTTTCAGGGTCAACTCCAGTAATGGCTTTATCTAATTCTACAGTTGAATACCTTCCTGAAACTTCCCAATTATTTTTAAATAAATAACCGCTTTGAAGATTCAGACCTTTACCAACCTGAACAATTGCACCAGTTTCTGAACCATCTGAATTTTTTGCAATAGGATCTTTAGCGTCTCTGTCTGCATATTCAGCCATTAAACTAAATCCTTTATATTTAAACATGGCATCAATAAATAACGTATTGATGTTTGTCTCATAAAATCCATTATCAGTTACCATATAAGACCCTTGGTTACTTCTTGTTTTTACAGCATTATTATTGTGATCGTACGTAACCCCTAAAGCAAGTTTCGGCGTTTGTTCTCTTTTTAAATCTGATCCAGAATAGTCGCCTTTACCGGTAAAATTGCCCATTGGCAACAATTCAATACGTCCGGTATATTGATGACCACCTAAGTTGCCAGTTACCACATTCCTGCCTTCACCTTGTGAAAGTGCAAATATTTCCTTGACTACAAAATGATCAGAAATTGTAAAATGGTGTCTCAATTGAAAACCCATATCACGATCTATATTAAATCTAGCGTTTAGGATAGAACGATCAACCTGTTGCATATTTGCTGATGATATAACACGTTCTCTGTTGCCAGGAAGTTTTGTCTGACCTACCCAAAGTTCAAAATTTTGATAAAAATTATATTTTAAGACCGCATCCATGACATACAGGGGTGTGTTTCCTGTAAATGCAGACACGCCCGACATATCTCTGTTAGACAAACCTAACTCTAGTTTATATTCTAGCTTTGGAGAGACTGCATATCCATCAAATTTCAATCTTGCACGGCGTATTAAAAAGCTTGTTTCAGGGCTTTCTCCATCACTCATAAGCGAAGTTGCTAAAAATTGAAACCTAGCACCTACTTTCATAGTCCAGCTACTGTCTTGCCCTTTAAGATTAAGAATTCCTTTTCCAAATTTAGGAGCTTCTGTTTCTTGACTATTCGCAAAATTTATTGAAAATAAAATGATGAGTCCTAAAATAATTTTTTGTTTCATGTTTATTAATTTTTAATGATGCAAAAGTACCTCAGCAATGTTAAGTTAATGTTAACTTAAAATAAATAAAAAGCTATTTATTTTAACCAACCAGATTTAGAAACTAAACTCTAGGTTAAAATATATTAAAGATGCATTTGTATTTAAAGGATCCATAAAATCAGTATATCTGTAGTTTACTGAGGTATTAATGTTTTTGTTTGCCCTGTATTCAAAACCTAAAAGAAAATTATTGGAATCTTCTGAAAAATGCCAAGAATTTTGTTGTCCAGCTAGTTTATTTGATGAAAGCTTATCATATCTACCAAATAGATTCCACTTTGCATTAAAATTATATGTTGAATAAAAAGATAGACCATTCAAGTTTTTATCGGCTGCTGGATCACTAAAGGTTTCTCCATTTAAAAGAATATTGTATTCTGCACCAATTCGAATAAGATCCTTCAATTTATAACCTGCAAATAAGGCCATATTACTTGAAGTGGTTAGTTGGTTTGGATTATCAACATCAGTCCCATTCATAACGTCGATATAGGCTTTTAACATCAAACTTTTATTTGGTTCATAAACTATCTTGGCTCCATATCTGTTATTTCCTTTTGGGTCTTGAACTCTTTTATAGCCGTCTCCATTCACAATTATAAACGACATATTTAATTGATCGGTTATTTTAACATCGGCTCCAACACCTAAGTCTGCACTTGTCCCTAATTTATATTCATCATCTAAAGTTTTATAAAGATAACGGTAACCCCAAAATTTTTCTTGGTCATCAAATTGAATCATTCCAAATAATCCTGCAGTAAGTGTTAACCATTCATTGGCCTTGTAGTCTAACAGTGCATTTTTAACAAACACACTATAATCACTTGCTCCAGAACCGTTACCAGCATCCAACATAATTGTTGAAGAAAATTTATCATTAAATTTATACTTATAACCTAAGTAAACCCTCTGTAATTCAAAGTTACTTTTCTGTTCAGAATCTTTAGAGATATCAAGATGATGATTAAAAAATACTTTACCAGTAATTTTTCCACTTGGAAAATCAGTTGGTTCTTGGGCTTGAGACAGATAAAATCCGAAAAGGAAAATAGCTGTACTAATTAATTTTAGTTTCATAATATTCATTTTAATTTTATAGGGACAAATGACATGCATTAATGTTAATTAAATATTTCGTGTAGATTAAGAAATTGGCATATCTTGCAATTAATAAATTTTGAATATGAACTGGGAACAATTACTGTCGTTAAAACGATTTGGAGATACAAACAAAAGATTACGAAAAGAGCAGGATGAAACCCGTCTTGGTTTTGAGGTAGATTATGATCGGGTTATTTTTTCTTCTGAATTTAGAAGCCTTCAAGATAAAACTCAGGTCATTCCATTATCTCAAACAGATTTTGTTCATACGCGTTTAACTCATAGTTTAGAAGTTAGTGTGGTTGGTCGTTCAATAGGCCGTAAAGTTGGGCAGAAATTAATTGAAAAGCATCCGCATTTGCAGACCATTCATGGCTATCAAGCCAATGATTTTGGGGCTATTGTTGCTGCTGCTGCTTTAGCACATGATATTGGAAACCCGCCATTTGGACATTCAGGTGAAAAGGCCATTGGTGAATTTTTTAAAACTGGAAAAGGAAAAGAATTTAAATCACAGCTATCTGATAAAGAATATCAGGACTTGTGTGATTTTGAAGGAAACGCTAATGGGTTTAAAATTTTAACCGAAAGCAGAGAAGGAAGAGAAGGCGGATTGCGGTTAAGTTATGCAACGCTAGGAGCTTTTATGAAATACCCTAAGGAGTCTTTGCCTAAAAAACCAACTGCACATATTGCTGATAAGAAATACGGGTTTTTTCAAGAAGAGAAAGCCTCTTTTTTAAATATTGCAACTGAGTTAGGTCTAGAAAGGCGAAGTAAAAAAGACCTAAGTTTTTCTCGCCATCCTTTAGCTTTTTTAGTAGAGGCAGCAGACGATATTTGTTATACGATAATTGACTTTGAAGATGGTATTAACTTAGGGCTCATCCAAGAAGAATTTGCCCTCGAATATTTAATTAATTTGGTTCGGGATACTATTAATACTAAAAAGTATCATCAATTACAAAACACAAAAGACAGAATTAGTTATTTAAGAGCCTTGGCAATTAATACCTTAATAAATGAAGTTGTTTTGCTTTTTATGAATAATGAAGAAGCTATTTTAAAAGGAGAATTTCAAACAGCTTTATTAGACAAAAGTAGGTATGAAGCTCAAATAAATGACATAATAAAGGTTAGTGTTGAAAAGGTGTATAAGTCTGATGAGGTAATTGATAAGGAAATTGCTGGTTATGAAATTTTAAAAGGGCTTTTAGGGGTTTATACCATGGCCGTTAATAATAGTTTTAATGGAAATGCTTCGAATTATGACAGGCTTATATTAAACAGGTTGCCAAAAACAATGAAGGTTAACCAGGAAAGTTTGTATTTCCGTTTGTTATCTGTTTGTAATCATGTTTCGCTACTTTCAGATAGTAATGCGATTCTTAGTTATAAAAAGATTAAAGGGACTCACTTTTAAAAATCAGAATTCAGAAAACAATAAGGTTAAACTTTCAACATCCAATCCGACAGATTTTTGTAATTCTTCTATGCTGCCTTGTTCAATAAACTTATCTGGAATTCCTAAAAGGGTTATAGGATTTTTGTAATTATGTTTTGAAGCAAATTCAAGAATGGTGGTTCCAAATCCCCCCTTTACACTATTGTCTTCGATGGTGATAATTTGATTATTTTTTTTGAAAATTTGATGTAATAAATTTTCATCCAAAGGTTTAACGAAGCGCATGTCATATAGAGAGAAAGTTTCTGAATTATCCAGTCTTTCTATGGCTTCTTCCGCGTTTTTAGAGATTGTTCCTATACTTAAAACAGCTTTGTTACTACCATTTCTAAGTTCAATTCCTGTTCCAATTTCAATTTTTTGAAAAGCTTGTTTCCAGTCAATAGTTATACCTCTACCACGTGGATATCTAATCGCAATAGGATGTTGTAAACCAAGTTGAGCGGTATACATGATGTTTCTGAGTTCCACTTCATTTCTAGGTGCAAATATGATAAGGTTAGGAATGCATCTTAAATAAGACAAATCGAATACGCCGTGATGAGTCGCTCCATCTTCACCTACTAGTCCGGCGCGATCCAAACAAAAAATAACTGGTAGATTTTGCAGTGCCACATCATGGATTATCTGATCGTAAGCACGTTGTAAAAATGTGGAATAGATATTACAAAAAGGAATCAATCCTTGCGTTGTCATACCTGCAGCTAAAGTCACCGCATGTTGTTCGGCAATCCCAACGTCAAATGCACGTTCAGGAATTTCATCCATCATAAATTTTAAAGAACTACCAGTTGGCATGGCAGGAGTAATACCTACAATGTTTTTATTTTCTTTGGCAAGTTCAACAAGGGTATAGCCAAAAACGTCTTGATATTTTGGAGGTTGTTGGGTTTCAGATTTAGAATATACATCTCCTGTATGGGCATCAAATTTTCCAGGAGCATGATATTTTACCTGGTTTTCTTCAGCTTGTTTAAGGCCTTTACCTTTAGTGGTAATGATGTGTAAAAATTTTGGGCCTTTTACTGTTTTTAATCGCACTAATTCAGAAATAATTTTCTTAATATCATGACCATCGATTGGACCTGAGTAATCAAAATTTAAAGCTTCAAAGATATTATCTTGCTTTTCGGTACCTTTTTTAACATTGGTTAGATACTGTTTTAAAGCGCCAACACTGGGGTCAATACCAATGGCATTATCATTTAAAATGACTAATAAATTTGCATCAGTTACACCTGCATGATTCAATCCTTCAAAAGCCATTCCACCCGCAATGGAGGCATCCCCAATAACGGCAATATGATGTCTTTTATAATTTCCATGTAGTTTTGAGGCAATAGCCATTCCTAATGCAGCAGAAATAGAAGTTGAGGCATGGCCAACTCCAAACGGATCATAGATGCTTTCTTCTCGATTGGGGAAACCACTTATTCCACCCAATTGTCGATTAGTCTCAAAAATATCGCGTCTTCCGGTTAATATTTTATGTCCATAAGCTTGGTGGCCTACATCCCAGATAAGTAAGTCTTCTGGAGTATTAAATACATAATGAAGGGCAATTGTTAATTCGACTACTCCTAAACTAGCGCCTAAGTGTCCTTCTTTTGTTGCAACTATATTAATTATAAATTCTCGTAATTCTTTTGCAAGTTGAAGTAATTCTTCTTGCGAAAGATGTTTTATATCTACAGGCGAATTAATTCTATTTAAAATTTTGCTCATCAGGGTACAAATGTACCACTTGAAATTGTATTTTTGAAGACCAAGTAAAAATTCAATTAGTAATTTGCCAGCTTAATAATTTGTTTTAAAATGTTAAATCCTTTTGACGACACTTATTTCATGAAAAAAGCGCTTTTAGAAGCCGAAATAGCTTTTGAAAAAGGCGAAATTCCGGTTGGTGCTGTTATTGTAATTGAAAACAGAATTATTGCTAAGGGTCATAACCTAACAGAAACCTTAAATGATGTTACAGCACATGCCGAAATGCAAGCAATTACTGCGGCGGCAAATTTTTTGGGAGGTAAATATCTTCAGAATTGTACTTTATATGTGACTTTAGAACCTTGTCAAATGTGTGCCGGTGCCTTATACTGGAGTCAAATCTCGAATATTGTTTATGGAGCCCGCGATTTGGAGCGAGGCTGTATTAATTTAAGCACGAAACTTCATCCTAAAACAGTTATGAAAGGGGGAGTAATGGAAACAGAAGCGTCAGATCTATTAAAGCGATTTTTTATACAAAGAAGAAATTTAAATTGATTTTAGAAGAGAATAGAATCTAATATTTTTTGCTCTTTTGGTTTTCATTCATTTTGTCTAAATTTTCTTTGGTCAGCAAATAATCTTTGACATTTTTATCTTTCCATCTATGATAAGAAAATAATGGAAATACAATAAAAAATAGACCTAGAACTCCAAATCCAATTAGTTTTTCTGAGTTATTAAAATCCATGAGATATCCCGCTAAAATACTTCCTAGAGATAGTACAAGAAAAAAGGTAATAAGGTATTTCATGTTATTTAGTAAAATTAATGAGCTGTCTTCTATAAGCCGTTAATAGTTTTGATTTTGATATGAATCCAATATAAACATCATTTTTTACAACTGGTAAATTCCAAGCACTACTGTCCTGAAATTTCTTCATAATGTCAGTCATTTTATCTTTTTCAATATCAATCACTTCTGGCGGTGGTTGCATGATGTCATGAGCAACGACTTCTCCATATAAATCTTGATCAAACATAATAGGTCTTAAGTCATCTAATAATATGACACCAACCAACTCTTTGGTTGCATAATCAATGACTGGGAAAATATTTCTATTAGATTGGATGACTGCTGTATTTACAATTTCACCTAAATTCATATTTGATGATATAACGGAAAAATTTGTTTCAATAACTTTATCAATTTCCATTAAAGTAAGAACCGCATGATCTTTATCGTGAGTAATTAATTCTCCTTTTCTGCCAAGTTCCATATTATAAACTGAATGTGGACTAAAATGTTTAGTAAGACTGAAGGAAATGGTTGCGGTTAACATTAAAGGAATAAATAACTCATATCCACCTGTAAGTTCAGCAATTAAGAAAATGGCCGTTAAGGGAGCATGTAAAACGCCAGCTAATAGGCCAGCCATTCCAACTAGCGTAAAATTACTAACAGATACAGGATTGTTAAATAACCCACAATTGTTTATTATTAAGGCAATACAATTACCCATAATACTTCCCATAAAAAGAGTTGGGGCAAAAATACCACCAACACCTCCAGCCCCGAAGGTTAAAGAACTAGCAATAATTTTAAAAAACACCAATCCTGCAAGTAAAAAAATAATGGTCCATGTATTGGATAAATCCATTTGAAAAATATTATTCTCTAAGGCTTTTTCAGGGTTACCGGCAATGAGGTTATTTATAATGTCAAATCCTTCCCCATAAAGAGGAGGAATAAAATATACTAAAACCCCTAGTCCTAATCCACCTACTAATAATCGTTTTATAGGAGAACTTAATTTATCAAAAAATTTATTGACTATATCATATACCTGTGTAAAGTAAATGGAAGTAATGGCTGCAAAAACTCCAAGAATAATATAGAATGGTGCATCTGCAATTATAAATTTATCTTCTATTCTAAATGGCAATAAAATATCATCACCGAAGAAAAAATAAGAGGTTAAAATGGCAGATAGCGATGCTAATAATAAAGGAAGCATCGATGCGATAGTTAAATCTAAACTAAACACTTCTATAGCAAAAATAATGGCAGCAATCGGTGCTTTAAAAATAGAAGACATAGCACCTGCTGCGGCACAACCAATTAATAAATTTCGAGTAGTTTGGTTCATATGAAACATTCTCGAAATATTTGAGCCAATGGCTGCTCCGGTTGCTACAGTTGGACCCTCTAATCCTACTGAGCCACCAAAACCCACGGTTAATGGAGCCGTTAAAATAGAGCCAAACATTTGGTATTGTTTAATAATACCTTTACGTTTTGAAATTGCAAATAAGGTTGAAGGAATACCATGACTTACTTTATTCCTAATAATATATTTAATAGATAAATAAACGATACTAAGACCAAGAATTGGGAATAAAAAGTAAAAAGCGTGATGGTAATATTTGATGACATTGCCTTCTAATAAATGTTGTATAAAATGCGTTAAATTTTTTAAAACAACGGCACCAACACCCGATGTGAAACCAATAATAATGCTAAGCAAATAAACAAATTGTCTATGAGAAATGTGTTTTGCTCGCCAAATTAAGATGCGTTTTAAAATGGTTTCTTTTGGCATAATAATAAAATTACTAAAAAATCCTGCAAAGGCAGGATTTAGTATTATTGTTTAAGATGTAATTTTAAACTTAATTCTTCAAGTTGTTTGTTATCTATTGTGGCAGGCGCATCAATCATAACATCTCTACCAGAGTTGTTTTTTGGAAATGCAATAAAATCTCTGATAATTTCCTGTCCGGCTAAAATAGCAACTAATCGGTCTAGCCCAAATGCTAAGCCTCCGTGAGGGGGCGCACCATATTGAAAAGCATCCATTAGGAATCCGAATTGTGCTTTTGCTTCTTCTGGAGTAAAGCCTAAATAATCAAACATTAAAGATTGTGTTTTTTTATCGTGAATTCTTATTGAACCACCGCCAATTTCATTTCCATTTAAAACTAAATCGTAAGCATTGGCTTTTACCTCTCCAGGATTGGTTGCAAGTAATTCAATTTGTCCAGGTTTAGGTGAAGTAAACGGATGGTGCATGGCATGGTAACGTTTAGTTTCTTCATCCCATTCTAAGAGTGGAAAATCAATCACCCAAAGCGGAGCAAACTCATTAGGTTTTCTTAAACCTAATCGTGTTGCGAGTTCCATTCTTAAGGAACTTAATTGTCCTCTTACTTTATCAGTTTCACCCGAAAGAACACATATTAAATCGCCTGGTTTTGCACCAGTAATATCGGCCCATTTTGCCAAATCAGCTTCATCGAAAAATTTATCAACCGATGATTTAAATGAGCCATCTTCGTTGTAACGACAATAAACCATTCCTAAAGCACCAACTTGAGGTCGTTTTATCCAATCAATTAATTGATCAATTTCTTTTCTTGTAAAATTATTTCCACCAGGAACAGCAATACCAACAACTAATTCAGCAGCATTAAATACTCCAAAATCTTTATGTTGAGTTACACTGTTTAGTTCGCCAAATTTCATGCCGAAACGAATATCTGGTTTGTCATTTCCATATAAACGCATCGCATCGTCATAAAGCATTCTAGGGAATTTTTCTATTTCAATACCATTAATTTCTTTTAATAAATGACGCGTAAGTCCTTCAAAAGCATTTAAAATATCCTCCTGTTCTACAAAGGCCATTTCACAGTCAATTTGTGTGAATTCTGGTTGTCTGTCGGCACGTAAATCTTCATCTCTAAAGCATTTTACAATTTGAAAATACTTGTCCATACCACCAACCATAAGCAGTTGCTTAAAGGTTTGTGGCGACTGTGGTAACGCATAAAATTGCCCGGCATTCATTCGGCTTGGCACAACAAAATCTCTTGCGCCCTCTGGCGTAGATTTAATTAAATAAGGTGTTTCTACTTCAATGAAACCCTCTTTAGACAAATAGTTTCTAACAGCTTGTGCAACCTTATGTCTAAATATAAGACTGTTTTTTACTGGATTACGACGAATGTCTAAATAACGATATTTCATACGTAATTCTTCGCCACCATCGGTATCATCTTCAATCGTAAAAGGGGGCAATATGGCTTTATTTAGAATGGTTAATTCAGAAACTAAAATTTCGATGTCACCTGTTGAAAGATTGGGGTTTTTTGAACTACGCTCAATAACCTTTCCTTTTACCTGAATTACAAACTCTCTGCCTAAAGTTTTGGCGTTTTGAAAGATAGATTTTGAAGTGCGCTCTTCATCAAAAATAAGTTGAGTAATCCCATAGCGATCACGAAGATCTACCCAAATCATAAATCCTTTATCACGAGATTTTTGCACCCATCCAGCAAGTGTAACTTCTTTATTTATATGTGAGGCATTTAACTCACCGCAATTATGACTTCTGTACATATCAGTAAAAATTATAATTTTTTCATCTAATTATTAAATAGTTATTAGATGTTAAATTAGGTGCAAATTTAGGAAGATAACTAATTACATAAGTATCATTTCCCTTATAAATTAAAGAAATAAATTTATTGATTAAAATTTAAACAAATAAAACAAATCTTAATGTTATTCTAAAGATTTAATAAAAATATTGATATATAGGTAAAAAAATTGTATTTTGTTTGTTAATACTTTAAATATTCAAATATTAATTAATCCATTTTATTATGAAAAAAACTTTACAATGTAACATTTATTTGTTTTTGTTGCTTTTGTTTCCTGCGTTTATTTTTGCTCAGGCAACGGTATCAGGTACAGTAACAGAAACCAGTTCGAAAAACCCTATTCCCGGGGCAAACGTAATTGTTAAAGGGACGACAACTGGAACGGTTACCGATTTTGATGGTAATTTTAGTTTAAACGTTTCGAGTTTTCCGGTAACTATTGTAGTGTCCTCTTTGGGGTATAATACCCAGGAAATTACAGTAACTTCTGAACAAAAAATTTCTATTTCTCTTACAGAGGGTGTAGCTTTAGATGAAGTGATGCTTATTGGAACACGTAACCCTAACCGATCTTCCATAGATACGGCGGTGCCTGTTGATGTTATTGACGTAACCGAATTGGTTACAGCTGGTCCACAAGTAAATTTAAATCAGATTTTAAATTATGTGGCGCCTTCATTTACCTCTAATACACAAACTATTTCTGATGGTACAGACCATATTGATCCAGCTTCATTAAGAGGATTAGGACCAGATCAAGTATTAGTTTTAATCAATGGAAAAAGAAGACATAACTCTTCTTTAATAAATGTGAATGGAACTTTTGGACGTGGTAGTGTAGGAACCGACTTAAATGCCATCCCAGCGGCTTCTATTGAACGAATTGAAGTTTTGCGTGATGGAGCAGCGGCTCAATATGGGTCTGATGCCATTGCCGGAGTTATTAATATTGTTCTTAAGAAAAGTACCAGTGAATTAATTTTAAATGTTACTACTGGAGCAAACTTTTCAAAAAATGCCAACGACCAAACTGGTGGTGTAGATGGAGAAACTACTAACGTTAGTGCTAACTATGGTTTGAGCCTTGGAGAAAAAGGTGGATTTATCAACTTTACTGGTGATTTTGATGTGAGACAGGATTATAGTAGAATGAAAGAATGGGAAGGCACTATATTTAATCAGTATAATACTGTTGAACGCTATGCAAATAATGATGGCTATGATTTATCATTATTATTAGATGATGATGTAGCCGATGTTATTCAATACGGTAATCAAGCTGGCCTAGGTTTAAGTCCTACTGCTACAAAAGCGGAACTTCAAGGGATTTTAAATGCAGATGCTACATCGGTAGAATTAGGAGCTAGAGGGTTGGTTAGAAGTGATTTTAACATGCGTGTTGGTCAATCTGCTTTACGTGGAGGCCGTTTCTTTGCAAATATGTCTCTTCCTTTGGATGACCATGGTACTGAATTATATTCGTTTGCGGGTATGAGTTCAAGAAAAGGTAATTCTGCAGGGTTCTATAGATTGCCAAATCAAAGTAGAACTTATACACCTGCCTATATCAATGGATTTTTACCTGAAATTAATTCCACTATCACAGATAAATCTTTTGCCGTTGGTATAAAAGGTAAAGTAGAAGACTGGGATGTAGATTTTAGTAATACCTATGGCATAAATGCATTCTTATATACTATTGGTAATACCTATAACGCATCTATGCAAAAAGCATCTCCAACATTTTTTGATGCTGGAGGGTTTTCTTTTGCGCAAAACACCACCAATTTAGATGTTAGTAAGTTTTATGATGATATTATGTCAGGTTTTAACGTCGCATTTGGTGCGGAATACCGTTTAGAAAACTATGAAATTGTTGCCGGTGAAGAACCTTCATACGCTCAATATACTGCAAATGGTAATGTAATTACCACATCTATACAAGTGCCTTCAAAAGATTTCTTTGGAGCATCACGGCCAGGAGGTTCTCAGGTGTTTCCAGGATTTAGTCCGGCTAATGAATTATCAAGAGGACGTAGTAGTGTAGCAGGTTATTTAGATTTGGAAGCAGATGTTACAGATGGTTTATTGTTGAGTGGGGCTTTAAGATATGAAGATTATTCAGATTTTGGTTCTACCTTAAATGGTAAAATTGCCACTAGAATAAAAGCAGGAGAAAACACTAATATTAGAGCAGCTTTTAATACAGGGTTCAGAGCACCTTCATTACATCAATTAAATTTCAATTCAACCTCTACTATTTTTGATAACTTAGGAAATCCTCAAGAAGTTGGAACGTTTTCAAATGATAGTAAAGCAGCTAAATTATTGGGAATTCCTCAATTAAAACAAGAAACTTCTTCAAGTGTTAGTTTTGGGTTTACTTCTAAAATACCAGATGCTCATTTAACAGTAACTGCTGATTTGTATTGGGTAGGAATTAATGATAGAGTAGTGTATACAGGTCAGTTTAAAGGCCCTGGAACAGGTACTGAACTAGATAAGTTATTGTCTCAGGCAAATGCATCGGCTGCTTCATTTTTTGCCAATGCTATTGATACTGAATCAAAGGGATTGGATGTAGTCATTACTTATGATGCCAGAATTGGGACTTCTGCAAAATTAAAGAATGATTTATCAGGTACATTTTCCAAAACAAAAAAAGTAGGTGATATTAAAGCCTCTCAAGTATTGGAAGATGCAGGTTTAGTAGACACTTATTTTCCTGAAGATAGCCGCGTCTATTTAGAAGAAGCGGTACCTCGTACAAAAATTAACTTAACAAATAGCTTAACTTCGGGTAACTTCAATATCTTTTTAAGAAATGTTTGGTTTGGTGAAGTAACTGAAGCAACTACAACTATTGCAAACCAACAAGTATTTGGTTCTAAATTAGTAACCGATTTATCTTTCGGTTATAAAGTTGCGGAAAGTACGACCATTACTATTGGAGCAAATAACCTGTTTGATATTTATCCAGACAGGGCTGCACCTGAATATAATAACCGTAG
>JAHEDS010000004.1:0-12790 GCA_024641135.1 Flavobacteriales bacterium | reverse complement strand
AGCAATAATTTAATTTTATTAAAAATTTAATGGTATTTTCCCGCCTTATATTTTAAACTAAACCAATAATTAACAATTTTATTTATGAAAAAAACATTAAGTAGTAGCATATACATGTTACTTTTTATGTTCTTTCCAGTAGTTATCTTTGCACAAGGAACAGTTACTGGAACTGTAACAGAAACAACTTCCAAAAGCCCAATACCGGGTGCAAACATCATTATTAAAGGAACTAACAAAGGTGTTGTAACTGATTTTGATGGTAATTTTACTATTGAAGTAGAAAAATTTCCTGCTACATTGGTAATTGCCTCTTTAGGGTACAATACTGTTGAGCTGTCTGTAAATGCAGCACAAAGTATTTCAGTAACACTTACTGAAGGTGTTGCTTTAGATGAGGTGATGCTAATTGGAAACAGAGCAAAACCAAGAACTATTTTAGATTCACCAGTGCCAATTGATAACATTGGTGTTGATGAACTTACAAGTGGTGGTCAACCAACAATTGAATCGATGTTAACTTTTAAAGTACCATCTTTCAACGCTCAAAACCAAGCGATATCAGATGCAACGGCTCATTACGATCCAGCCGATTTACGTGGCTTAGGTCCAAGTAGAACTTTGGTATTAGTTAATGGTAAACGTAAAAACCAAAGTGCTCAGGTATTTTTAAACAGAACTCCAGGTAAAGGAGAAGTAGGAGTAGATTTGAAAAGTATCCCTACGGCTGCTATTGAAAGAGTAGAAATTTTACGTGATGGTGCCTCTGCACAATATGGTTCTGATGCGATTGCCGGAGTAATAAACATGGTATTGAAAAAAGATGCTCAATATTCTACCTTTACTGCTAAATCTGGTGTAACATCTCAAGGAGATGGTTTTAATTTTGCAACAGACTTCAATACTACTTTTGGTTTTGGAGATGGAGGATATATCAACCTTACTTTAGGGTATTATAACCAAACATTTACTAACAGAGCAGGAACTCCTGGAGTTGCTGATTTGCCAAGTGATGCAAGACCTAACGAAATTGCGTGGGCTCAAAACAATCCTGATTTAGGAATGCATGTTGGTCAACCAGATTTAGAAAAAGGTGATGTATTTGTTAATATATCGTACCCAGTTGGAGAAAATTCTGAATTTTATTCATTCCATGGGTATACTTTACGTACTGGTCGTAGTTTTGCTTATTACAGAGCACCTTACTGGAGAAGAGATGTTGCTGATGCAGGATTTTTAACTGCACCAGAAGATTTCCAAGGATACCAACCAACTTTTGAAGCAAGAATAAAGGATAATATTGATGCTTTGGGATTAAAAATGGATTTAGGTGGAAATTGGAATGCTGATGCCAGTATTACATTTGGTAAAAACAGTGTTGATTATACGGTAAATAATTCTGTAAACAGAAATTATTTAGCCGATAATGGCTGGTCGCCAAGAACATTTAAACCTGGTGGGTATAGCTTAAGTAATGTTGTTGGTAACTTAGATTTCACAACGTTATTTTCTGAAATGGTAAGTGCTTCTTTTGGTTTTGAATATAAAGTTGAATATTTTGATGCAAATGAAGGTGATCCATTATCATATTATGGTTCTGGTTCTGACTCTTTTGCCGGTATCAAACCTTATGAAGCTGGTGAATGGAATAGAAATAACTTTGCTGCTTACGGAGGATTAGATTTTGATATAAGTAAAGAGTTATTATTAGGTGTTGCTGGTAGATATGAAGATTTCTCTGATTTTGGAGATAACTTTTCTTGGAAAGTGTTTGGACGTTATTTATTAGGAGACAAAGGTACAATAAGAGCTTCTTACAGTACTGGCTTTAGAGCACCAACCTTACACCAACGTCATTTAACAAACAGTCAATATATTATTGTTGCAAGTTCTCCAGAACCATTGTTACAAGGTACATTGGCTAACAACAACCCAGCTATTGAAGCATTAGGAGTGCCTAATTTATTTGCTGAAACTTCTAAAAACATTGCTGCAGGTTTAACTTATAAGTTTACAAATAACTTCTATGCGTCTTTAGATTTTTACCAAATAAATGTTGACGACCGTGTGTTATTCTCTTCTCAAATTGGATATAAAACAGGAGCTCCTGGAAATCCACAAAATCCAGTTGAAGATATTTTAGATCAATACGGAGTAACAGCAGTTCAATTCTTTATTAATGCTGGTAACACAAAAACTTCTGGAGCTGATTTTGTATTAAACTACAGAAATATTGATATGGGAGGGAATGCTAAATTACATGCTAATTTAGCTACTAACTTTAATAAAACGACTATTGATGCTATTACTACTCCACAAGCACTTGCTGATGAAGGGTATGATATTTTCGAAAGAATTGAGAAAGGTTTAATTACAAGTGCAAGACCAAAATCAAAAGTGATATTAGGATTAGATTATGAAGCAGAAAAATTTGATATTGGACTTTATAACACCATGTTTGGAGAAGTAACTATTACTTCACCAAATGGACCAGAGTTTGACCAAGTATTAACTTCTAAAACTGCAACCGATTTAAGTGTGAGATATAAATTCTCAAACAGCTTAAGTTTAACAGGGATTATCAATAACATATTTGATGTTTATCCAGATGTTACAGAAGCTTCTACAGGTACTGCACAAGCAGGAAGTAGATTTGTGTATTCATCAGAAGTTCAACAGTTAGGTCAGTTAGGAACTAACTTTAGCTTAGGATTAAACTTTAAGTTTTAATAAGTTTATATTTAAAGAAAAGCCTCAACAGATGTTGAGGCTTTTTTTATTTCTTAGAATTAATCAAAGATTAATTTAGAGTTGCTTCTATCCCTAATTCAGACTTCATTTTACTTCGTAGCCACATTTTAAATAAGGTTACCAAGTAAAATAATATAGGAACTACAATGAGTGTTAAAAAGGTTGCTACGAATAAACCATAAATAACAGTCCATGCTAATGGACCCCAGAAAATTACATTATCACCACCAATATATATATGAGGGTTAAATTCACTAAATAGTGTAAAGAAATTTATGTTAAGTCCAATTGCTAATGGAATTAATCCTAATATGGTTGTAATAGCTGTAAGTAATACGGGTCTTAAACGCGCTTTTCCAGCTTGAACAATACTACTAAAAAGATCTTCTTTAGATAAAAAATCTCTCTCGTCAAGCTTTCTTTCATATTTCTTTCTGTCAATTAATAACTGAGCATAATCTAGGAGTACCACACCATTGTTAACAACAATTCCTGCTAAGGATATAATACCCATCATAGTCATCATAATTACAAATGGAGCTCCTGTAATAACCATACCACTAAAAACACCTATTAAACTTAAAAACACAGCAGTCATTATAATAGCAGGTCTAGATACAGAGTTAAACTGAAATATTAAAATAAAGAATATTAAAGCCAATCCGGTAAAAAAGGCACTCATTAAAAAAGCTTGTTGTTTATTTTGCTCTTCTATCTGTCCAGTATAATCAATTTTTATTTTCTTTGGAAGGTCTTTAAATTCAACCATGGCATTTCTAATCTGACTTACTACAGCTCCCGCATCTGTAAATCCAGGTGATAATGCCGAATAAACGGTCACCACTCTGTTCACATCACGATGTTTAATGGCACTAAATCCAGAACTGTTAGACTGTTTTGAAACAGCAGAAACAGGAATTTCTTTAATTTGACCACTAGCCATATCACGAAAGGTTATTTTTTGATTAAATATGGCGCTTTTATTGTATCTGTTTTCTTTGTTAAAGCGAACATAAATATCATAATCATCTCCTTTTTCTTTGTAAACCCCGGCTTTTGAACCAAAAATAGAATTTCTTAATTGCATGCCTACTTGTGAAGCACTTACCCCTAATTCTCCAGCTTTTTCACGGTCAACTAGTACTTTCATTGATGGTTTATCTTTATTCACATCAATTTTTAATTCGTCAATTCCTGGAATGCTTCTGGAATTGATATAATCACGCATTCTTTCAGCAGTATTGATTAATTCGGCATAATCATCTCCTTCAAGTTCTATGTTGATTGGAGCACCCGCAGGTGGACCATTGGCATCTTTTTCTACAGAAATTAAAACACCTGGATAGATGCCAACTAAAGCTTTTTGAACTTTTTGGCGCAACAATTCACTGTCTTTTCCATTTCTGAATTTATATTCTCTCATAGAGGCAGTAATTTTTCCTCGATGCGGCATTTCGGCAGAAGAGCCTCCATCAGTTTGCGGATTACCGGCGCCTTCACCCACTTGAGAAACCGCGCTCTCAACTAAAAAGTTATAATCTCCGTCTTTATACTCTTTGTCGTTGATGGTTTCATAAACCTTTGCTTCAATCTCCTTCGTTATTTTATTGGTTTTTTCAATATCTGTTCCTTGAGGATATTCAATATAAACTATAATCTGGTTAGGCTTATTATCTGGAAAAAATTCCACCTTGGTTCTTTGTGTCCCCAAGGATATACCAAAAGAGATAAACGACAGAATTAATAAAAATAAGGTTGCCAATGTTAAAAAATAAGGGCGTTTACCTTTTAAAACACCAGAAAGTACGCGCTCATACAAATTTTCAAGTTTAACCAATGTATTGGCTTGAAAATTATTTGCCATTTCTCTTAGAAATAACCGGTAAATCCAAATTAAAAGGGCTGAAAAAATCATGACACTTCCCAAACCTCTGTATGGTCCACCAATTATAAATATCACTAAACCTATACCTACTATAATAGAGCTCATATAAATGATTCTTTTTAAAGGCATATTTTTATCTTCAGTGGTCATAAACTGAGAGACTAACACCGAGTTAAAGAAAATCGCAACAAATAATGAGGATCCTAAAACAACAGATAAAGTAATAGGAAAATAAATCATAAATTGACCCATTACTCCTGGCCAAAGCCCTAAAGGAATAAATGCAGCAACCGTTGTTGCGGTTGAAATAATGATAGGAAATGCAATTTCTCCAATTCCTTTTTTAGCCGCATCAATTCTGTTTAAACCCTCGTCTTCCATTAATCGATACACATTTTCAACAACCACAATACCATTATCAACCAGCATACCAAGACCCATAATAAGCCCAAAAAGAATCATCGTGTTCATAGTATACCCCAACATATTTAAAATCATGAGGGACATAAACATGGACATGGGGATAGCAAATCCTACGAAAAGAGCGTTTTTGAATCCTAAAAAGAACATTAAAACGGTTACAACCAGTATGATTCCAAAAATGATATTATTAACTAAATCATCAACTTGTCCAATAGTTTGTGAAGATTGATCATTTGTTATTGTTACTTTTAGGTTAGAAGGAAATATATTTTCTTTGGCATCTTTTACTATTTCATTAATTTGTTCGGCAGCTTCTACCATGTTTTTACCTGCCCGTTTTTTTACATCGAGCATGACTACAGGGTCTCCGAACTCTCGAGCATAAGTGGTTTTTTCCTTTTCTTTAAAGGTTACGTTTGCTATGTCTTTTAAATATATAGGATTATCTCTTTCAGATTTAACAACGAAGTTTTCCAATTCCTCAGGGCTATTTATTTCACCTAAAATCCGTATGGTTCGACGCTGTCCGCTAGATATAAAATTACCGGCAGACATAGTCATGTTTCCACGGTTTATGGCATTTGTAACATCTTCAAAACTAACTTTTGAAGCCATCATTTTGTATATATCCACAGCAACTTCAACTTCTTTTTCTTGAGCGCCTCTAATATCCACTTTTTTAATCTGGCTTAAACCTTCAATTTCATCCTGCAGATATTCACCAAATTCCTTAAGTTTTTGAACGGGATAATCCCCAGAAATGTTAATGTTAAGGATTGGCATTTCTTCAGAGATACTTAACTCAAAAACATTCGGTTCTATTTTAGCACCATTAAAAGTAGGCCAATCTTCGCCTGAAGTTTCTGTGTCAATTTGGTCTTTTACTTTTTGTTTGGCAAGCTCTACGCTTATATTTTCATCAAATTCAACCACAACCATGGAATAATCTTCTTGAGATGTTGAGGTTATTTTAGTGACGTTACTAACCGATTTAAGCTTATCTTCTAATGGGTCTGTAATTAGTTTTTCAACATCTTCTGCAGTGTTCCCTGGATATATAGAACTAACGTAAATTTTTGTTTCTTTTATTTCAGGGAAACTTTCACGTGGCATACTATAATAGGCCGATATACCTAAGAATAGAATAAGCGATATCATCACAAAGATGGTTGTCTTATTGGCTATAGCCCAAGACGACAACTTGAATTCTTTATCTATTTGTTTCTGTTGTTTAGTCATTCTTATTCTATATTATTTTAAAATTTTCACCAATTGCCCGTCTTGAACACTTCTTGCGCCTTCATTTATGATTTCAACATTGTCTGATAACCCACTTAAAACCTCAATAACGTCTCCCTGTGTTTTACCGGTTGTAATTACCATTCGTTGAGCTGTGGCCTCGTTGTCTGTGTTTTTGTTGTTTACTAAATATATGTACTGGTCTCCTTCTGCATTTTCTGAAATAATGCTTTGAGGAATTAACATGGCGCTGGTGTTGGTGTAATCGTTAATTTTTAATCTAGCCGTTAAATTTGGTTTTATATCTCCATCTTTATTTGGTACGGCTATTTCTATTTTAAAAGTTCTGTTGGCGGGGTTAATGTAATTACTTGCTTGTCTAATGGTTCCTTCTATAGTTTTTCCAAGAATTGGAATTTCTACAATAACGGCTTTATTAACAGATACGCTTGATATATAAGATTCTGGAACTTCTGTTGCTATATACATGTTATCAAGATTAATAATACGTATAATAGGTGTTTGACCAGGAGCTACCACACTTCCTTGATTAGTAATCACATCGTCGACAATTCCAGTAAATGGTGCTGTAATATTGGTTTTAGCTAATTGACTTTTTACTTGATTTACTAATTTTTGTTGTGCTTCAAAACTTGATTTTGCCTGTAAATATTGAATTTCGCTACCTATTTTTTGATTCCATAATCGTTCCTGACGATCAAAAGTAGTTTTGGCTAAATCTGTTTGAATTTGTAATTGAGCTAATTGCTGACTTAATCCACCATCATCTAATTTTGCTAATAATTGACCTTTAATTACCTTTTGCCCTTCTTTAACATAAACATGTTCAAGTATGCCACCCATTTCTGGATAAATAACCAAGTTTTGTTTCGTTTCAACATTTCCTTGAAGCTCTAAATAATGAATAAAGGATTGAGCTTCTACTTTTACGGTAGTAACTAAGGGAAGCTTTTTAATGGTATCTAATTCCGAAATCCTATCGTCTATTAGTTTTAATTGAGATTCTAATTCAAGTTTTTTAGCATCAACTTCACCTCTTTTTTCTCTTAACTCTATAAGATTTTCTGAGGCTAAGATTTTCTCAAGGGAATTCTTTTTGCCTTCACTACAAGATAAAAGAATTGATATTGCCAGTAAAGAATAAATATATTTCATTGGTTTGGTATTTTTAATTGTTGATTTTGTTTAATACTGTTTCTAATTCAGCTTTTTTGTTTATCACATCTAGCATAGCTTGTAAGTAGTCTTGCTGTGCTTGATATAATTGACTTTGTGCTTGCCGCAAATCAAAACTGGAAGCTATTCCTTCAAAAAACTTTGTTTCGTTTTTTAATTCAATGCGTTCTGCTAATTTTAAGTTTTGTTTTTTATTGGAGTAATCTTCAATCGTGAATTGATAATCACTTTTAGCTGCTGCAATTTCAAGTAGTAATTTTTGTTCGGTTTCAATTAAGTCATCTTCTGCTTTTGATAAATTAATTTGAGCGCGCTGAGTTGATGCCGTCCGTCCTAAAGAACTAAAAATAGGGATGCTCATATTAACTCCAAATAAAGAGGAGCCAAACCATTTTTGACTGCTTTTTCCAAAAGTAAAATCGTCGTTGAAGGCAGAGTATCCGCCATTAATAAACGCATCAAGGGTAGGTAATGCTTTACTTTTTTCTAACCTTAATAATAATTCTTTTGATTTTTTGTCATTTTCAGCAATCATATAATCAATATTGTTTTCAACATTCGTTTCTGTCTCAATTAACTCCAATGACATATTTTGTAATGTCAAAGTTTCAAGATTTTCCGTTAGGATTATATTAGTATGAACATCAAGACCCATTGTGATATTTAACATCTGATAAGCGATTGTTTTTAAGCGCAATATTTTATTTAAATCGCTATTTATTGACGATAAGGAAATTTGTATCTGCTCAACACTTTCTTCTTCGCCCAGCCCATTTTCGTACATCTTCGTAAGCTCGAATAGATTTTTTTCTAAGATTGCTTTGTTCGATTCAAGAATAAGACTGCTTTGTTCTGCAATTAAAACATTTCCATAGGCGTTAATCACTGCCTTTCTTACTTCTAAATCTGTTTTTGTTTTTGCATTTTTAGTGATTTCTAAATATACTTTTACAGATTGTAAACCAACAATATAGGATCCATCAAATATTTTTTGAGATAATGTTGCGAATCCTGTAACACTCTGTTTAGTTCCAAAAACAACCTCGGCAAAATCACCAGGATTTCCACCAAAAAACTCTGCCGGAATTAATGACACTTGCTGTTTAAGGAAATTGGAATAATCTACAGACGCATTTAATTGTGGTAATCCTGTAGAAATTGTTTCCCACTTTTGTTTTTGTGCGGCTTCAACATCGCGAACAGCGTTTTTAGCTATTCTGTTATTTTCCAAGGCATAATCAATAGCTTGTTGTAAACTAAAACTAGTTGGATTTTCTTGAGAAAATGCAAACGCAGAAAACAGATAAATTAAAATTAATATTGATTTATGTGTCATGTTTTAAGATTGTTTTTTGATAAACTTATTTAATGTTAGAATTCCTTTTTCTGTACAAATACCCCTTAAATGATATTCTAAAAAATATTCCATTAAAGCATTCATTGAAAAGTTGTTCAGAGGAAATAACTCTTGGTCCTTTAGTGATACCATTGAGTTAAAATATATTCTAGATATAAAATCTATATTAATATTAGATCTATATAAACCATTTTCCATGCCTCTTATTAAGTTTTCTTTTACACATTCTTGCATAACTTCAAACTGTTTCTTTTTAAGGGTGTTGGAAATTTTAGGATAGTATTTCTGTAATTGGTATTGAGGAGAAGATTTTTCGTCTTTCAAGTGTTCCATTACAAATTGCTTTATGTCGAATATTTCTTCTATAGGGTCTTTTTTTGTTGAACAAATGTCATTAATCCCACAAGAAATGGTGTTAAAAACATGAAGACTTACAGCTTCAACAAGTGTTGTTTTATTCTCAAAATGTTGATAAATAGTTTTTTTTGAAATCCCTATATGATTAGAAATATCATCCATAGTAATGCTTTTAAACCCATAGTTTAAAAACAGTTCTGTAGCGTTATTTAATATTTTTTCTCTCATAATGGGTGCAAATGTACAATAGGAAACTTTAAAAACAAAAAAAGTTTCCATAGTTTTAATTATTTTTTATTATATAATTTACACACACGCTTTTAAATATTATGAATTGCCTTATTTTTGTGATATGCTATCAATAGAAACATACCAACAGAAATTTGTTGAGTATTTAGAAGAATACTCTGAAGTTAGAGACCCTAAAAATCTTTATGAGCCAATTCAATATATCTTGAAACTAGGAGGGAAGCGTATGCGACCCGTTTTAACGTTAATGACTTCTGAAATTTTTAATTCAGATTTCAAAAAGAGTTTAAATGCCGCATTAAGTATTGAGATATTTCATAATTTTTCATTGGTGCATGATGATATTATGGACGATGCTCCATTGCGAAGAGGACAAGAAACGGTGCACGAGAAATGGGATGTCAATACGGGGATACTTTCAGGTGATGCCATGCTTATCATGGCCTATCAATTATTTGAAAGTTATGACGATAACATGTTTCGAACCTTAGTAGAGGTATTTAGTAAAACAGCGCTAGAAGTGTGCGAAGGCCAGCAATATGACGTTGATTTTGAAACCAGAAACGATGTAACTATTCCTGAATATTTAAAAATGATTGAATATAAAACTGCTGTTTTAGTTGGTGCTGCCATGAAAATGGGTGCCATCGTTGCAGAAGCTTCTCTAGAAGATCAGGAAAGCATTTATCAATTTGGAAAAAATTTAGGGATTGCGTTTCAGTTACAAGATGATTATTTGGATGGGTTTGGAGATCCTAAAACATTTGGAAAACAGGTAGGAGGCGATATCATTGAAAACAAAAAGACCTTTTTATATATCAATGCATTGAAGCTTTCGAATACTGAAGACAGCGAGCAATTACAACATTTGTTTAGTATTAATCCTAATAATCCCGAAGAAAAAATTGAAATAGCAAAACAAATTTTTATTGAAAGTGGCGCTGTAGATGCTACTAAAGAGGCTATCAAGGATTATACTAAAAAAGCATTTAATGTTTTAGAAACTTTACATATTTCTGAAGATAAAAAAACAGTCCTGAAACAGTTTGGAGAGCAATTAATGAATAGAAAGATATAATGCAATTCCCAGCGACATTTGATGCTTTAATTACAGAAGCCAACCAACTTAATTTGTATAAAAAACTTATTGAGCAGCTTAATAAAGATTTTTTATTAGCAAATATCAATGTCGATTTTCATGAAGATATTTTACCAATGAGTTTAAAATTAATTCTTCATGAAACTATTTATCAACTTATTCAAAATAAGTTTACCGAGTATCTCAATTTACTTTATATTATTGATGTTTCCGAAAAACAAATAAAACAATTAGACGGTGAAGACACCTTGTTGCTGTCTGAACAAGTTGCCTTTTTAATTTTAAAAAGAGAGTGGCAAAAAGTTTGGTACAGAAAGCATTATTAAAAAATAAAATGTTGGTTTTTAAAACAATTTTTAAAAACCAACATTGATTTAGCTATTAATAGAAATTCTCAATTATTTATTAAGTTTTGTTCAAGTAGTTTTGCCTTTGGATGCAATATGTTATTTTCCAAATGAATATGCTGATGTAAATCCTGTTCAAATTCATCTAGTTTTGCATAAAGGGCTCTAAACGTATTACAAGCATCTTCTGGAGGCGTATAGTTATTAGTTAATTTTGCAATTTCTTTAAATATATCTCCGGCAGATTCATGTTCTGATTCCATCATGGCGATGGGGTTATTTATACTTCCAAAAGGAGGAGGGCTTAATGGCTCTTCAGATAATTCTAGCTGCAAGAGGGATTTTATATAAGGAAATAAAATGTTTTCTTCTTTATTCATATGTGAAGCAAGTTCATCTGCTACTGCGTTAAAAAGGGAATTAATCTTTAAAACTTCTGTATAATGATGGCCATGCACTTCTGCTACTCTGTTTGAATATTGTAAAATTAAAGGGATGGATTCTTCAACATAAGTGTGATGTACATTTAAAATATGGTCAATTAAAAAATCGAGCTTCCATGAATTATAATTATAAGCTTTAGGAGCGTCATCTACTTTTAATAACTCTTCTTTAAGCTGAGAATAATCGAGATTCTTTTTCTCACAAGCCTTATCTATAGTAATGCCTCCACCACAGCAAAAATCAATCCCATACTTTTTAAAGATATGGGCGGTTTTTATATTTTCTGAAACCACTTCGGCTACTGTTTTGTTATCTATTGTATTCATAATCAAGTATATTTTAAATTTATTTTATAAAAAAGATATTTTTATCTTTTTTATAATATTCAAAAATAAATGAATGCTTTATTTTAATATATGATTTTTATCAGTTATAAAATTGTTTAGAGTTACTTTGAATTCGAAATTTAAAAATCTTTTTTCGTTGATTTGAAAACGATTCTGAATACGGGTAAAATCACCCATATTATTAACATAACAAAGGATACAATTAAGCCAAAATTAGTTCCGAAAAATTGTTTAAATACAGCACCTGTGTAACCTAATAAGGCAGAAATATCTAATTTTAATAGAATTAGAGTTCTAGAAAGATCAATGGGGTTTAACATGGTACCTGCTAAGGATAATTTATCTAAAGGATAATCTTCAAAAATGATTAACGACATTAAAAAGATACCATCATAAATAATAGCTAAAAAAAGCCACAACAAGATAGCATACCCAAATCCTTTAATTTTATTTTCGTTTGATAAAGCCATATTAAAAGCCAAGGCACTAAAAATAAATGTGAGAAATACTCCAGTTATAAGTAGTAATGAAAAGTCCCATATAGCATTTGATTTAAACAAACCATAAAAAATAAAGGGAATACCTAGCCCTAAAACTAAACTCATTGACAATGAAATAGCAACACCTAAATACTGCCCTAAAAAGATGGTTGACCGCTTTAAGGGTTGTGCTAATAAAAGCTCTGTGAATTCTTTGGAATTATAATAGTACATCACCCCAAAAATGGTTCCAATTAAAGGCACTAATACAATAATCACATTCATTAAAGTAATTACAGCTTTAGATAGGTCGTTGTTTAAGAATAATAAAACAGCTCCAAGGGCTAAATAAAACAAAAAGTAAATGTAGCTCCAGCGGCTACGTATTAAATCAAAAAAACTATATTTTAAAATTTTAAGCATGGTTTTCTGTTAGTATAGATGCGATGGCGCGTTCAAAATCTGGTTGATTGGTTTTTGTTTTAAGTTGATTAATTGTGCCTTTAAAATATATTTTGCCTTCTAATAAGAAAACAATTTCATCTGAGACTTCTTCCACAAAACTCATAATATGTGAGGTAATTAAAATAGTTTTACCCTTTGCTTTTTCTGTTTG
>JAHEDS010000042.1:21393-24955 GCA_024641135.1 Flavobacteriales bacterium | reverse complement strand
TACTTTTTAAAAACATAATTTAATATAATACAAAACACATGGCATTTGATATCAATATGATTAAAGGTGTGTATACCAAAATGGCGGAACGCGTGGATAAAGCTCGTGAAGTTGTAGGCAGACCACTAACCCTTTCAGAAAAAATATTATATAATCATCTATGGGATGGAAATCCTTCTAAGGCATTCGTTAGAGGAAAGGATTATGTCGATTTTGCGCCAGACCGTATTGCGTGTCAAGATGCTACAGCTCAAATGGCTTTATTGCAATTTATGCAAGCAGGTAAAACAAAAGTTGCAGTTCCAACGACCGTACATTGTGATCATTTAATTCAAGCAAAAGACGGTGCTTCTATCGATTTGAAACATGCTAATTCTGTAAGTAGTGAAGTCTTTAATTTTTTAGAATCCGTTTCAAATAAATATGGTATTGGATTCTGGAAACCTGGTGCAGGAATAATTCATCAGGTAGTTTTAGAAAATTATGCATTTCCTGGAGGTATGATGATAGGGACGGATTCGCATACCGTTAATGCCGGCGGATTAGGAATGGTTGCTATTGGTGTTGGTGGTGCAGATGCTGTTGATGTGATGGCAGGGATGGCTTGGGAATTAAAATTTCCGAAATTAATTGGAATTAAATTAACAGGAAAGTTATCTGGTTGGACAGCTCCAAAAGATGTTATTTTAAAAGTTGCTGAAATTTTAACTGTAAAAGGAGGCACAGGGGCAATTGTTGAATATTTTGGTCCTGGTGCAACTTCCATGTCTTGTACTGGAAAAGGTACAATCTGTAATATGGGTGCCGAAATTGGAGCTACCACATCTACATTTGGATATGATTCTTCTATGGAACGTTATTTACGTTCTACTGATAGAGCGGATGTTGCTGATGCTGCTAATAAAGTGAAAGATTACTTAACGGCAGACCCAGAAGTTTATGCAAATCCTGAAAACTATTTCGATCAAGTTATTGAGATTAATTTATCTGAGTTGGGTCCACTATTAAATGGTCCGTTTACTCCAGATTTGTCAACTTCTGTTGGTAAAACTATGACAGAAAAAGCAAAAGCTAATGATTGGCCAATTGCTGTTGAATGGGGATTGATTGGCTCATGTACCAATTCATCATACGAAGATTTATCAAGAGCATCCTCTATTGCACAACAAGCTTTAGATAAAGGTATTAAGATGAAAGCTGAATTAGGAATTAACCCTGGTTCAGAACAAGTACGCTATACAGCTGAAAGAGATGGTATTCTAGAAGTATTTGAAAAACTGGACGCTAAAATTTTTACGAATGCCTGTGGACCATGTATAGGACAATGGGCAAGGTATAGCGACCCTAAAAATGCACCAAAAAACAGTATAGTGCATTCTTTCAATAGAAATTTTGCTAAACGTGCAGATGGTAACCCAAATACTCATGCATTTGTTGCTTCACCAGAATTAACTGCAGCTATAGCGATCGCAGGTCGTTTGGACTTTAATCCAATGACAGATAAATTGATTAATGAAAATGGGCAGGAAGTGATGTTCGACGAACCAACAGGATGGGAATTGCCACCTAAGGGGTTTGAAGTAAAAGATAATGGCTATTTAGCCCCAGTAGCAGATGGCAGTCACGTACAGGTAAATGTTTCACCAACGTCTGAAAGATTACAATTATTAGAGCCTTTTGTACCCATTGGAAATACCATTAACGGAGCTAAATTATTGATAAAAGCTTTTGGAAAATGCACAACGGATCATATTAGTATGGCCGGACCTTGGTTGCGCTTCCGTGGTCATTTAGATAATATTTCTAACAACTGTTTAATTGGTGCTGTGAATGCATTTAACCAAAAAACGAACTTTGTTAAAAATGAATTAACTGGTGAATATGGTGGAGTACCTGATGTACAGCGTCAATACAAAGCGAAAGGTATTAAAACGATTGTTGTGGGTGACCATAATTACGGTGAGGGATCTTCTAGAGAGCACGCAGCAATGGAACCTCGCTTTTTAGGCGTAGCAGCAGTTATTGTAAAATCGTTTGCACGTATACATGAAACAAACCTTAAAAAACAAGGGATGTTAGGGTTAACTTTTGCAAATGAATCTGATTATGATTTAATTCAGGAAGATGATACGTTCAACTTTATAGATTTGAAAGAGTTTGCACCTGGCAAGCAATTAACACTTGAAGCTGTGCATGCAGATGGCAGTAAAAATCTTATCAAATTAAATCACACGTATAATCAATCACAAATAGATTGGTATAATGCGGGTTCTGCTTTAAATTTAATAAAAAAGCAAAATGCTTCTTAACTGAAGATAAGTTTATAAGTAAAAAAACCAGCCTATAAGGCTGGTTTTTTTATTTAATCCGGTCGGCAATCATTATTTATAATTGTATTTTTACATAAACACTTTATATGAACTCTAGAGCAAATCAATTAAAAGCATTTGATAGGTTATTGACTATTATGGACGAATTGAGAGCGGGTTGTCCATGGGATAAAAAGCAAACTATGGAAAGTTTACGTCATTTAACTATTGAAGAGACTTATGAATTAGGAGATGCCATTTTAGACCATGATTTAGAGGAAATTAAGAAAGAATTAGGAGATGTGCTGTTACATATTGTGTTTTATTCAAAAATTGGTAGTGAAACCGATGATTTTGATATTGCGGATGTTTGCAATGGTATTTGCGATAAATTGGTAAACCGACATCCACATATTTATGGAGATGTGAAAGTTAATAATGAAGAGGATGTTAAGCGTAATTGGGAAAATTTAAAACTTCAAGAAGGTAAGTCAAGTGTTTTAGAAGGCGTGCCAAATAGTCTTCCTGCCTTGGTAAAAGCAAATAGAATTCAAGAGAAGGTAGCCGGTGTAGGATTTGATTGGGAAGCCCCAAATCAAGTTTGGGAAAAAGTAGAGGAGGAGATTAAGGAATTTAAAGAGGAAGTCGAAAAAGGGAATACCGATGGGATGGAAAGTGAATTTGGAGACGTTTTATTCTCAATGGTTAACTATGCACGGTTTTTAAAGATTAACCCGGAAAATGCGTTGGAGCGTACCAATAAAAAATTCTCAAAACGATTTCAATATCTAGAAGAAAAGGCAAAAGCATTAAACAAACCATTAAAAGATATGACGTTATCTGAAATGGATGTGTTTTGGGAAGAGGCTAAAAGACTCTAGTTTTTAAAAATAATAACCATGTTAAAAACGAAACCTTATAATCACAATAAAAATTCAATTAATCATCAAATTTGTGTATGGTTGATTGTTTTTATAATATTCAATTATTTCGGGTGGAGTCAATCTACTAATATGCCACCAGAGATTACGGCAACAGGGAATCAAGCGTATTGTCCTTTAAGTGAAATAAATGTGGTTACCGATTTTAATATTATTGACCCTGATGATACACACATAGCAGCAGTTTATGTTCAAATTTCCACGGGATATGAATTAGGGTTTGATACCTTAATTTTAAATGGGATACATCCTAATATTACTCCTTTATGGAGTACAATTGAAGGAAAATTAACTTTAAAAGGAATCGGAAAC
>JAHEDS010000042.1:0-21293 GCA_024641135.1 Flavobacteriales bacterium | reverse complement strand
GTATTTTGCGTTAGCTTCAGAAAACAATTGTATTGAAGGTGTTAGAGTTCCTGTTACAGCCACTATTTTTGATATTCCTGTAATTCAATCAAGTATTATTTTTAAAAATTGTGATGAAGACGGAGTTCCAGATGGCTTTATTGATTTTAATTTGGAGGTGGCTAATGACATTATTTCAAATAATAACTCTACTGGATTAATTTTTACGTACCATACAACCTTAAGTGACGCAGATTTAGGGATTAACGAAATAAATTCAACTATTTATAATAATATTAATGGAAATACACTTTATGCACGTGTAACTAATAGTAATGACTGTTTTGATATCTGCCAAGTTAATTTACAAGTTTCTACTACCTCGTTTACTCCTGGATATCTGGAAGAATTAGAACATTGCGATGACGATGCAGTGATTGATGGTTTACACGTTTTTGATTTAACTCAAACGTCCTTATTGTTTATTTCACAATTTCCTACAGGGCAAAATTTAAGCGTACACTATTTTAGAAATTTAAATGACGCTACTTTAGAAATTAATGAAATAACAAACCAATCCACCTATGTAAATGAAACAGCTTTTTCTCAAACACTATTTGTAAGAGTTGAAAGTGATGATAATGGGGACTGTTTTGGGATTGGTCCTCATTTATTATTAACAGTTCACCCCAGGCCTGAGTTTGAGGTTGATAATTCTGCTATCTATTGTTTAGATAATAATCCAATTACGTTAACCACCTATAATCCAAAAGGAACCTATACTTATGAGTGGATAGATCAAAATGGAAATTTAGTGAGTAATTTACCTTATGCTACCGTGGTTTCTGGGGGTAGTTATACTGTAATTGGAACTTCAAATTTAGGGTGTGAGTCGTTTCCGTTAATGTTTAATGTGGTTGAATCTGCTGTGGCCAATATTGAGTCTGACGACGTCACGATTGTTGAATTATCCAATAATAATAGTATTACTATAAATAATGATAACAATAATTTAGGTATAGGTGATTATGAGTTTGCTTTAGATAATATGAATGGGCCATACCAAGATGAGCCTTATTTTGATAATGTGGGTGCAGGTACACATACCATTTATGTAAATGATAAGAATTTATGCGGAATAGCAGAATTAGAAGTTTTTATTCTTGGGTTTCCTAAATTTTTCACTCCTAATAATGATGGTAATAATGACACCTGGCAAGTTAAAGGAATTGGTAATGATTTTACAAACGCATCAATAGTTAGTATTTTTGATCGCTATGGAAAATTAATTAAGCAATTGAGTGCTAAAAATGGCTATTGGAATGGGACATTTAATGGCCAACTATTGGTGAGCTCAGATTATTGGTTTATCGCCGAACTTGTGGAAATAAATGGAAATATAAAAACGTATCGAGGTCATTTTAGTCTAGTTCGATAATTTAAAAATCTCACTTAATGCCTTGGCAACCCCATTATTAATATTAGAATCTGCAACTCTTTTTGCTATTTTTAAAACGGCCTCATTGGCATTTGAAACTGCAATACCTAAACCAGCATATTTTAGCATTTCAATATCATTATAATTATCACCAAAAGCAATAACTTCACGCATTGCGACATCGGGATAACAGCTTTTTATTAAAGCTTCAATAGCCGTTTTTTTTGAAATGGAGCGATGTGCTATTTCTATATAAGTTGGTTTCGACCGGTAAAGTACAATCTCTGTAGAATATGCTTTCTCTAAAGATTGGAATAAAAGTTCAATCTCATTTTCATCTCCCATACACATAATTTTATGGGCTCCTTTACCTTCTTTATTCCAAGTTTTTAATACTTCAACATTCGTTTTGACTTCGGGTTGAACTTTGGTATTTGTTATTTCTCTGTTTGCCCAAAAATCCATTGAAGGGACATACCAATCATCGCCATGATATAAACTTATATGAATAGAGGTATTACTAACCTTATTTATAATAGATTCGAGAACACTATTATTAATTTCGGTCGATTGAATAATCTCGTTTTTAGTTAAAATTAAACCACCGTTGTAAGCAATAATAGGGGTGTTTATATTACCTAATTCTTTTTGTAAATGCCTCATAGCATTCGGCATTCGCGAAGAAATTAATATAAAAGGAATATGAGCCAGGCGTCGTACTTCACTAATTGTAATTTCAGATAATTCCTTGTCTTTATTAAGCAAGGTGCCATCTATATCACTACAGATTAATTTATAGTTCATATTTGGAAATGAATTATGAAGAATATATTTCTTTAGAAACTTAATCTTGTTTGAACAAAATTTTTATCAAACAAGATTAAGTTTTTACAAGGTTAGTAAAGCTCTTTTATTTTACTAAGTTTAGTTTTCCAGAGCTTTAATGAGTCTTTATGATTTTTAATGTTATTATGAACCTCTTTAACTAATGGGTTATCATCATTTACATTGGTAAAAAATTGAAGATTGTTTTCTAATTGATTGATTTGCCCTTTAATTTCATCTATTTTTTTACGAATAAAAAACCGTTCATTATCAAGGTTTTGATTAGAGTCTTCATTACTTAGAACTTCTAATTTATTTTCAAACTTAATAAGTTCTACCTCATTTTTATCCATTTTTAAATTAGAAAATAATTCGTCCAAATTTTTATTAAACTTACCTTCAATAAACCGTTTATCATTAGGAACGCGGCCAATCTCTTTCCATTCAGAAATAATCGCATTAATTACCTCTAAATCTTTCTTTTTATCTCCAGACAACTTCAATTCCTTCATAGAATCTAACAGCGTATTTTTCTTGGAATAAGCTTCTATTTCAACTTTATTCGCTGCATTTCTTGAGGCATGAAGTTTGTCAAAAAAGTGATTACAGGCCGTTTTAAATTGTTTCCAAATTTTATCGCTATCTTTTCTAGGAACATGACCAATCTTTTTCCAGTCATTTTGAATTTTCTTCATCAATGCTGTAGTGGTTTGAATATCTTCGTTGTCCTTATTATCTTCAGCAATTTTGATAAGTTCTAATTTCTTTTGAAGATTTTTATATTGTTCTTTTTTTAATCCTTTATAAAAATTATTCTTTTTCTTGTTAAAAGTTCTAACGGCATCTTTAAATTTAGTCCAAGTTTCTTCATTTACTTTTGAAGGTACTTTTCCTGCATTAAAAAATTCATCTCTTAGGCTTTCAATTTCCTTTATTTTCTTTTGCCAAATATTATGTGAATGAACATCTTCAGTATTTAAGGCTTCAATTTTAGCGATTATATCAAGTTTTTTAACCAGATTAACCTCATAAACTTTGTCTATTTCCTGATAGTACTTTTGGCGCTTATCGTTTATTATTTTGGTTGAATTTTTGAAACGGTTCCAGATTTCTTCTCTATTTTCTCTAGCGACCGGACCAAGCTCTTCTTTCCACATTTTATGAAGTTCCTGCAGTTCTCTGAAGGCGTGAAGTACATTATCATCTTGTGCAAGTTCTTCTGCACGTTCTATTATTTTTAACTTTTTATCTAAATTATGTTTAAAGTCTAAATCTCTTAAATCTCTGTTTAAGTGCAGAAAATCATAAAACATTTCAACATGGTGATGATAGGTATTCCAGGCATTATTATATTTATCTCTAGGAATTGGTCCCGTATTTCTCCAGCGTTCTTGTAATTCTTTAAAATGCTTATAGGTAGTATTAATGTTTTCTTCAACATTAATAAGACCTTTTAATTCCTCAATAATTTCTAGTTTGTCTTCTAAATTTTGTTTTAGATTTTGCTCTAATCCTTTATAATGGTCGTGAAGTTTGCTTCTATAAGCCTTATAGATTTCTTTAAAGCGTTTTTGAACTGGACTTGAATAGTAAAAATCAATTTCATTTCCTCCGTCTGAGATAAATTCATCTTTTTTCTCCTCTAACAGGCTATGAAATTTGGTTTTGAACTCGTTATTAATTTGTTCAACATGTTGTTTTATAGCTTGGGCCTTTTCATTAGTTACTAATCGTTCCAATTCAATAGTCAAAGCATCAAGCGACATGCTGTCGTAATCTTTTACTTCAATAGTATGTCTCTCTTTATGACCATCATCTTCGGCATCTTCAGCATTAGATTCGTCTATTTCATTCAGAACTTCGTCATTTTCCTCAGTGGAAGAAGTTTCTGATTCATTTGTTTGTTGATTTTCGTTTGGTTCTTCTACAGCTTCAACAGCTTCAACAGCTTCAACTGTTTCTACCTTTGCTTCAATTTCAACCGATTCTGAAGGTTGCTCTTTTATTGTGTTTTCTGATTGCTCTTCAGAATCTTTTACAGATTGCTCTGTTTCAGGTTTTTCTATAGAAGGTTCATCTAAAATTTTTTTTGTAGATGTTTTCTTTGTTGATGATTTAGTTTCCTTTTTTCCTTCTGCTTCATGCAGGTTATCTAGCTCAGACATTTTTATAAATGTTTAGGTTCAGTAATTTACTTTATTGCTTAAATATAGTAACAACTAAAGTAATTACAAAAGCAAGAAAGCTTTTTAATCGTGTTAAATACAATTTTAGCTTAAATCCCAGATAGACCAGGCTTTTTCTGCCTGTAATTTTAACATTTGTAATCCATTCATGGTTATGGCTCCGTATTTTTTACCATGTTTTAAAAAGGAAGTTTCTTCTGGATTATAAATTAAATCGTATAAAATATGATTCTGTGAAATGCCCTGGTATGGAATATTAGGAAATTCATCCACATTAGGAAACGTTCCAATAGGCGTACAATTAATAATAATGTGATGTTGATTAACAATATCCGATGTTAACGTGTTATAAGTAAAATCAACTCCATTTTTTTTGTTTCTGGATACGTATTTATAATCAATATTTAGTTCTCTTAAACTAAAGGCAATGGCTTTGCTTGCACCACCAGTTCCTAATATTAAGGCCTGTTTATGATGCGATTTCAAAAGAGGTGTTAAGGAGTTTTTAAAACCAAAACAATCCGTATTATAACCAATAAGTTTATTGTCATTTGTAACTTTAATAGTATTAACAGCACCAATTATTTTTGCTGTTTCATCTAGTTCATCGAGATATGATATGATAGCTTCTTTATAGGGAATGGTTACGCTAAATCCTTTAATGCTGTGCGTATTTTCCATAATCGAAGGAAATATTTCAATAGTTTCGATATCAAAATTCTCATAAGAAACATTTTCTATATGTTCGTCAATAAATTTCTTTTTAAAATATGCTCTGGAAAAAGAATAAGATATGTTTTTTCCGATTAATCCTAATTTACGCATGTTGTTTTCTAGTTTTTTGTCCGTAATATTCAAGTGCCAAAACAATCACTATTCCCAGAAAAATATAAGCTATTGCATAATAGGTTTCTGAGTTCAGTTGAGGAATATAACGTTCGTAATTCAAAACTATTTTTGTGCCTGTTGAATCTAAAACATGAGAACCATCATCGGCAAGTTTATAAATGGTATGTTTCCAAGGCCATACAACACCTAATGACCCAACTATAAATCCAATAATTGCTGAGAGAGTAATATTTTTATAGTGTTTTAAAATATAACTTAATATATGAGAAAAAGTGACTAATCCTGTAACAGATCCTAAAGTAAAAACTAATAAAACCTGAAGCATTCTTAATCTTTGGGAATTATATATAAAACTAAAATCACCACTAAAAATATCAAAAAATGTATCTGATAAGGCGTTTACAGAATCTACTAATAGCAACACATAATTTCCGAGTAGAATTAAAATAAATGAACCAGAAAAACCTGGAAGCGTCATACCAGAAACACTAATAATTCCACAAAAAAATACAAACCACAGGTTATCATTTTCCTTGGCGGGACTTAAAAAACTGATACTAACACCCACAATAATTCCAAGGATTAATACAGTATAGGTTTTGTAATTCCATTCTTTAAAATCTTTATTTATATAATAAATAGAGCCAATAATCATTCCGAAAAATACGCTCCAAATATATAACTCATAGTATTTAATAAGATAATCTAATATTTTTGAAACACTAAAAAAGCTTACAATCATTCCAAAGAACAATAGTCCTAAAAATTTTCCATTTATGTAATTGTAGAAACTTTTAAACCTTCCATTTATTAATAATTTAAATGCCTTTGTATTTATTTTTCTAAGAGAATAAATAAATTCTTCATAAAAACCAGCTACAAAAGCAACAACACCACCAGAAACCCCAGGAACTTTATTGGCCGCTCCCATTCCTAATCCTTTTAAGATTAAAAATATTTTATCTGTCAGAGTTCTGGTACTTTCCATTATTGTTGTTTTGATCCTATTTTTTCAAGAATAAAAATAGTTAAAAACCCTACAATCATTAATATTATGGCAAGAAATAAATGATGATCTCCATCATATGAAAAAGGCGAAACACTTTGGTCTGTTAATGGTGTTTTTATTCCTTTTGAATTAATATGCCAGGTCAATGTTTCTTTCCATGGCCATACTTTGTTTAAAGATCCAAAAATAAATCCTGTAAGAATGCTTAATGTAAGATTGTGATAATGTTTAAAAAGCCATTTTAATAAATGACTAAAACTTAAAATGCCAATGAGGGCACCACTCACAAAAAACATTATTTTTTTAATATCAAAGTCGTGAAGTGCATCGCTTAAGGTTTTATAAGCCCCTAAAATCACTAAAATAAAAGAGCCTGAAATTCCTGGTAAAATCATGGCGCAAATGGCTAATGCACCAGCAAAAAACAAGAAATATGTATTTTCATTGGATGCCATAGAAGGCAGCATTGAAATATAAAAAGCTGAAAAAGTTCCAAATAATAATCCTATAAAGACTTTAAGGTTCCATTTAGTTACTTGTTTTCCGACAAAATAAATACTAGCGATAATAAGGCCAAAAAAGAAAGACCAAATTAAAACTGGTTCATTTTCTATTAAATATTTAGCAAGCCTCATAAAAGAAACAAAACTTACAATAATACCAGATAATAAGGCTAAAAGAAAATTGCCATTAAGTTGTTTCCAAAATGATTTAAAACCGCTTTTAAATAGTGTTTTAAAAAGAGAAATATTAACATTACTAATAGTGTTAATTAATTCCTCGTATATCCCCGAAATAAAAGCAATTGTACCCCCCGAAACTCCAGGGACAGCATCAGCCGCTCCCATTGCTATTCCTTTTAAGGAGATGACCAAATAGTCAATAAATCGTCTTTGCATGTGCTGAATTTAATTATTAAATTCAAAGGTATGCAAATTTTTTATAGACCCTTCTTAAGGTTTTGTTTTTAATAAGTTTTTAACTTGTATTTTATTGCAAATTTCAGGAAAGAGTTCATCAATTATAAAGGAATATTCCGCGTTATATTTTAAAGCATTTTTTAAATGGAATGTGCCTTTATCTGTTTTGTTAAGAGTAAAAAATAATCCAGCCAGTCTGTATTCTAACTCCGCATTCTCAGGATAAAATACAACGGCTTGTTCAAAATTAAAAATAGCCCCTTCAGTTTCGCCTAATTTAATTAATAAATCACCTCGAGATAACCAGGTGGCTAGCTCATAATTTCCTAAATCTAATGTCTTTTTAAATCCTCTTTCTGCTTCTTCGTATAATTTTAATCTTAAATTAATTTGAGAATATAATTTCCAATAAATCACATTTTCACTATCAATATTAATAGCTTTATTGATGTAATAAAGCGCTTTTTGATAATTTCTTTTTTTATTATAAAATCGCGTGATTGCAATCCACCCTTTGTCTAATAAAGGGTCTTCGTGAACAGTTTTATAATAATACTGGACTGCTAAATCGTCTTTTTTTAATTTTTCATAACAGCTTCCTATACGTAACAACGCAAAAGAAGTAGGATCCTCGAGTTTTAAAGTAAAACTATAAAATTCAATAGCTTCTTCAAAGCGTTTTAGTTTTTCTAGTACTTTTCCTTTTTCAAGATAAGCTCCAACAAAAGTATCATCTGAAATAATTGCAAAATCAAATGCTGCCAATGCTTTTTTATAATCTTTTAAAGTAAAATATTGTTTTCCTAACTGATGCCAGGCGACTTCGCAATATGGATTTAAATCTAAAAAGGAATTTAAATATTCAATAGCTTCATCGTTTTGATTTAGAAAATCAAAACAATAAATAATGTTGTAAAGGGCTGAATAGTCTTCAACATCTTCATTAAGACATTTTATAAAATAGGATTTTGCATCTTCAAATTGATCAAGAAATAGATACTCCATTCCTATTAATGAATAGATATCTAAAACGTCATCTGTTAATTCCAAGGCTTGTTTAAGCACATCAATAGCTTGTAGATGTTCATCTTTTTTGGATAGAATATTTGCCTTTTGAATAAAAATCTCTTCATTCATGGGCTCCAGAAGATACAACTCATTTAATAAGGTGTCTGCTTGAACTAATTTGTTTTCAAAAACAAAAACTTCAACTTTAAAAAGCTTTAAGTTTGTGGATCCGGGGTGTTGGTCTAATCCTAATTTTATAGCTTTTTTTGCTAAAGACATTTTACCATGATTTAAGTAGTGGTGGATAATGTTCTCAAATTCTTCTGAATCAAAAAACAAAACGTGGTTTGTTTTTAGCATGGATTCAAATTTTAAAAATGGTAAATTATCGTTGTCGTTAGAGCTATACTCCATAAGCACTTTTGTATGATTCTACTTTAATAAATTTATGATTCTAATTGTTTTTTACAGGACGAAAGCACAAATGTTTTTAACAAAGTAATGAACAGGTAAACCTTTTGTGAAGTAAAGTGATTGTTATTATATGAAAATCAATAAGTTATTAATATTTAATTCTTTTGAATTGAATTCAAAACATCTATAATAATAGAGCAACCTTTAGCTATTTCATCTTTTGAAATGGTTAAAGGAGGAGTGATTCTAACCGCTTTGGGCTCAAATAATAGCCAAAAAAGTATTAAACCTTGATCCTGACACTTAAGAATTACTTGATTCGTAATATCTTCTGAAGGTAAAATTAAGGCCAGCATTAAGCCTTTTCCTCGTATTTCGGATATTAATGGATGCACTAACAGATTTCTAAAAAGTTGTTCTTTTTCAATTGCTTCGGGCATTAATTTACTTTCTATAATTTCAGTTAATGTTGCTAGGGCGGATGCTGCAATAACCGGATGACCGCCAAAGGTTGTAATATGTCCTAATTTTGGATTTTCAGCTAGTAAATCCATGTGTTTTTTTGAAGAGGTAAAAGCTCCAATGGGCATACCTCCCCCAAGTCCTTTACCAGTTACAAGAATATCGGGCACACAGTTATAATGTTCAAACCCAAAAAGTTTTCCTGTTCTGCCAATGCCTGGTTGTATTTCATCTAAAATTAATAAAGCACCAACTTCATTGCATCTAGATTTAACCTTTGTTAAATAGTCATTTTTTGGTTCAATAAATCCAGCGCCACCTTGAATGGTTTCTAAAATAACTCCGGCAGTTTTTGTTGTGATTTGCTTTAAGTCTTCTTCTATATTAAACGAAATAAAGCGAACATCTGGAATTAAAGGTCTAAAAGCTTGTTTACGTTCTTCATAGCCCATAACACTCATGGAGCCCATAGTATTTCCATGATAGGCATGTTTTGCTGAAATTATTTCACTTCTCCCAGTGGCACGCTTAGCAAGTTTTAAAGCACCTTCAATTGCTTCTGTTCCAGAATTTGTTAAGTAAGTTGTTTCTAAAGGAAAGGGCAGGTGACGGGCTAATAATTTAGTGAGTTCAACGGCAGGTTTTTGAATATATTCACCATAGACCATAACATGTAAATACTTGTCTAGTTGCTCTTTTATGGCTTGTATTACCTTGGGATGATTATGACCTAAGGGTGTTGCTGAAACACCAGCCACGAAATCTAAATAAGATTTCTGATTGGTATCATAAATATAAGAACCATTGGCATGCGAAATTTCCATTGCTAGTGGATGGGTGGTGGTTTGTGCTTGGTATTTTAAGAAATCTGCTTTCATTCTTATTCTTTGGAAACTTCCATTAACTCCGGTTTCCAGATACTAATTTTGTCGTTTTTTTGAATCGCACCTATAATACCTCTTAAGGTATTATTATCATTTTCTTTCGTTGCAGTAATAGAATATAATTTCCAATCGGGAGTCAATTTAATGTCAAGCGATTTATAGTTTTTGAAATTCCCACCATTCTCTTGAAGTCTTAAACTTACTTTACCAGTTCCTTTTAACCAAACAGACCATTTAAATATACCAGAAGTTGAATTTATAACCTGGAAAACGTGATTGTCACCATCCTTTATTCCCCTTAGGTTATTGGCTGTCATATTCCCATTGGGATCAACTTCACTCTTAGAAGTAACCAAAATACCAACTTTTGCCCATTCCATTTTTGAAATATCGAATGCTGATTTTAGCAAATTTTTATTCTTGATATTAGGTTTAATGTTACCAATAGCATTCGTTTCTGGTTTAGAGTTTTTAATGCGATTGGCATCAATAGTTTCAAAAAAGTCATCCTGTGGAACATAATCGTCCAATCCTTTAATAATTGGTAATACCAAGGGTGGATCATCTTTAAATAAATCATCAAAATGAGTTAAGCGTTCTTCTTCGCGCCAATCAAAGCCTTTTAATAATTTTTCCTTGTCTGGAAAAGTAGATTCTGGATATATTTTACCGTCAATTTGGTTTATTTTTCTAACCTCTTCAATCTCTTTTTTATCGAAAAATATTTTAAGGCTTCCAGATTTAGCTTTATCGATACCGACTAATTCATTCAAATCATTTCTAAAATAGTAGATGGACTCTGCATTTTTTATAATATCAGCTACCTCTAATTGATTTTCCTCATTGAATAAGCCTACTAAACGCTGACCAGCTATCTGGTTAAAACCTGCTTTAAGTGTGTCTTGACTTATTAGAAAAGCATTTTTAAAAACAATGAGCGAATCTAGTTTTTCCGTTTCTGGATTTGAAATAAGATGAATAGTATCTCCGGTCATCTGATTACCAATATTCCATAAAATAGGTCTACGCTTTGTAGCGAAGGCATCACCCGTTGAATATTTTGAAATATTGATGAGCTGCGTTAGTCCTATTTCATGATTTACATGAATAGAATCTGCCTTACCGCTCATATCAGATTTGAAGAGGCGTACATTTCTAAAAGCACGTGTAATTCTTTTTTCTGGTTTGCCCGTTACCATTAAGGTGTCTGCATGGATATAAATAGAATCGTTTTCTTGAACAGTAATTGCTAAGGCGCGTTTAGTTATAAATACCGAATCTTTCTCTTTAAAAATTTCGGCATAATGACCCTTTACAATACTATGATTCAGTGTATCTGTAACTTTAATATTATTAGTGGCTGAAGCAAAACTTCTGTTGTTATCAAAATACAAACTATCTCCTTCAATAATCCGGTTATCATAATTGATTTTCGATTTTTTTAATGCGTAACCAATTTTAGTTTTAGTATCATAATATCCCTTTTCACAATAAGTAACACTTTCTTCCGTGGTGATGGTTGAAGGACCAAACAAATAGGCTTTACCTGTATCAGAATAAAAATCGAAATAATTAGATTTTATAGTAGCATCAGGATTCACTAAAACAACATCGGTGACAAATTGATATTTTTTTAAATTCATATAATATCGACCTATTTTACTAGTAATGGTCCCTGAAGTATCTTTTACAACTGTCCCTCCGTTTTGGTAAAAAGCTTGTTGTTTTTCTCTGTCAAAATATAAAGTATCAGAACTTATGGTTGAATTTGGGTCTGTTAAAACCACATCTCCACTAGCAAAAGCCAATTTTGAAATACCACTATATTCTATGTATTTTGAATTCATATTGATGGTATCGCCTTGAATCAATTTTACATGACCAAACGCTTCGATAAAATTTTCTTTACCGTAGTAATAAGCTTTATCGCACCACATATTAATACTTTCATGTACTATGTGAATTTGCTGTGAATCATCTCGCGTAAGAATTTTTGCTCCAGGATATTCGGTTTCATTAAAAGTTAAAAACCCCGAATATTCTATTTCAATTTTTTTTTGCTCTTGTGCTTTTAATCCAAAGTTTAGAGTAAAAACAAAAAGCAGTAATAGATATATAGATTTTGAAGTATTCAAATTAGCATTGTTTGTCGCAAAAATAACGATAATTATAATGTTTCAGTATAATGAATCAAAAAACGCCTCAAAAAATTTGAAGCGTTTTAAAAAATTAAAATTCTATCTTATATTTTATTTCGAATTTCTAAAAATAGTTTGTTTTCTATCTGGTCCTACAGACACAATAGTAATGGGTATTTCCAGCTCTTTTTCTAAAAATTCAATATATGTATTTAAAGCTTTTGGCAATTGGTTCGCATCAGCCATTTCTGTTAAATCTTCTTTCCAACCTTTAAATTCTGTATAAATAGGCTTCACATTTTCCGGCTCAATGTTATAAGGGAAATGTGTGATTGTCTCTCCCTTGTAATTATAAGCGGTACATACTTTAAGGGTATTGAATCCTGAAAGCACATCGCCTTTCATCATCATTAATTGTGTTACACCATTAACTTGACAGGCATATCTCAAAGCCACTAAGTCAAGCCAACCACAACGTCTTGGTCTTCCTGTAGTAGCTCCAAATTCCTGACCAACACGACTCATAGTGGCACCATCTTCATCAAATAATTCGGTAGGAAATGGTCCAGATCCAACTCTAGTAGTGTAGGCTTTAAAAATTCCAAAAACATCTCCAATTTGACTAGGGGAAACCCCTAAACCTGTACAGGCACCTGCTGCCGTAGTATTACTAGAGGTAACAAAAGGATAGGTCCCAAAATCAATATCTAATAAAGACCCTTGAGCGCCTTCTGCAAGAATAGTTTTTCCAGCCTTTTGTGCTTGATATAAATATTCTTCAGAATCAATAAATTTTAGAGTTTTTAATACTTTTATAGCCTCAAAAAATTCTTTTTCTAATTCGGCTAAATCATATTGTATATCTACATTGTAATAGGAAATCATTGATTCATGTTTGTCTGCCAATGCCCTATAACGCTCCTTCCAATCACTTAATTCTAAATCCCCAACACGAAGTCCATTTCTCCCTGTTTTATCCATATAAGTTGGTCCTATCCCTTTAAGAGTGGATCCAATTTTTGCTTTTCCTTTAGCAGTTTCACTGGCAGCATCCAATAAACGGTGTGTAGGTAATATAATATGTGCTTTTCGAGAAATTAACATTGATTTTCTGTAATCAACATGTTGTTCTTCTAGCTTGTCTAATTCTTTTTTGAAGATAACAGGATCAATAACCACTCCGTTTCCAACTAAATTTGTAGTATTATCATGAAAAATTCCAGAAGGAATAGTATGTAAAACATGTTTTCTGCCATTAAAAACTAATGTGTGACCTGCATTCGGCCCCCCTTGAAAACGTGCTATAATATTGTATTTAGATGTTAGTACGTCAACAATTTTTCCTTTGCCTTCGTCTCCCCATTGTAAACCTAATAGTAAATCTACTGCCATTGTAATTATTAATTATTTTTTTGGTTTTCTATTTCCGTAAAAGTAAAGTGAATGATTATTGATTTCAATATCAAAAACTTCTTCTATTGTTTTTTTTATAGATTGAATTCTCGGATCACAAAATTCAATAACTTCACCTGTGTCTGTAAGAATAACATGATCGTGTTGTCTGTCAAAGTACGATTTTTCGTAATGCGCTTGATTTTGACCAAACTGATGCTTTCTTACTAAGCCACATTCTAACAGTAATTCGATAGTGTTATATAAGGTTGCACGAGATACACGATATTTTTTATTCTTCATACTAAGGTATAAAGATTCTATATCGAAATGCTCTGTTTTATTGTAAATTTCTTGAAGAATAGCATAACGTTCAGGTGTTTTACGATGACCATTACCTTCCAAAAAAGAAGTAAATACATTCTTAACAATATCCTGATTTTTTGTGTCGCTTTTTACATTCATAATCTCTTAACAAATTTACGCTTTTAAACTCTATTCACTTTATCAATACCATTTATTTTTTTAAGTTTTTCAACTAGTTTTTTAACAAGGGTATTATTTTTTACGATAATATTTATTTTACCAGTAAATAATCCGTCATCACTATCAAAGCTCAGGCTTTTCATGTTTACATGCATATTTGATGAAATTTCATTAGTAATGTCATTCACGAGTCCCATATGATCAATACCTGAAATTTTAATCTGAACTAAAAATTCCTGTTGTGATGAATCAATCCATTTGGCCGACAAAATTCTGTAGGCATAATTGGACTGTAAACTAACAGCATTTGGGCAGTTTTTTTTATGAACTTTAATACCTTCTGTAACAGTTAAAAAACCAAATACATCATCACCCGGTATAGGATTACAGCAATTGGCTAATTTGTAATCAAGTTTTTCTTCTTCTTTGCCAAAAACTAGCGAGTCGTAATTAGATGTAACTTCCTCCTTTTCAATATCTTCTTTCTTTATGTTGGCCTTTCTTGTAATTTTATTTTTAATAAAACTCATTAAAGCACTACTTCTTGAAGAGGCAAATGATTTTAGCATCGTATTGTCAATCGTGCCAATTCCAACTCTGTAAAATAAATCTAAACTTGTTTTTAGTTTAAAATAATTTACTAATTCATTGATGCTGGCCTCGTTTAAAGTAATTTTAAGTTGTTTTAATTTTCTTCTTAAAACCTCTTTACCTTCTTCTCCAACCTTTTTTCTATCTTCTTTTAATGCGGATTTAATTTTATTTCGAGCTCTGGCAGTTGTGGCATAATCTAACCAGTTGGCGGTTGGTTTAGCTGTATCTGAAGTTAAAATGTCTACCTGGTCACCACTTTGTAATTCATGACTTAAAGGAACCAGTTTTCCATTGACTTTAGTGCCTCTTGTTTTCATTCCTACTTCAGAGTGGATATTAAACGCAAAATCTAAGGCAGTTGAGCCTTTTGGTAAAGATTTTAATTCTCCTTTTGGAGTAAAAACAAAAATTTCTTTTGAATATAGGTTGAGTTTAAATTGTTCAACAAAATCAACAGCGTTTATTTCTGGATTTTCAAGAGCTTCCTGCAACCTGTTAATCCAGTTTTCTAGATTGTCTTCTTTTTCTGCATCTTGTTTATATTTGTAATGAGCCGCATACCCTTTTTCAGCAACCTCATTCATTCGTTCACTGCGTATTTGTACTTCAACCCACCTACCTTTAGGTCCCATGACGGTAATATGAAGGGCTTCATAACCGGTCGATTTTGGAGAAGAAATCCAATCTCGAAGCCTTATAGGATTTGGTCTAAAGTGGTCTGTTACAATAGAATATATTTTCCAAGCTAAAAACTTTTCATTTTCATTATCACTCTTGTAAATAATTCTAACGGCAAACTTGTCGTAAACTTCTTCAAAAGACACCCCTTGTTTAAGCATTTTGTTCCTAATGGAAAAAATAGATTTTGGCCTTCCTTTTATGGTATAATTAAGTCGTTCTTTATCTAATGAAAGTTTAATGACATGACTAAATTCTTTTATATAAATGTCTTGTTCTTCTTTACTTTCTTTTATTTTATTTAAAATATCATTGTAAACTTCTGGTTCTGTATATTTTAAACCTAAATCTTCAAGTTCTGTCTTAATGTTATAAAGTCCAATTCGATGTGCTAATGGCGCATAAATATATAATGTTTCCGAAGCAATTTTTACTTGTTTATCAGGGCGCATAGCGTCCATTGTTTGCATATTATGAAGTCGGTCTGCAATTTTTATAATAATTACCCTAACATCATCATTAAGCGTAAGTAGCATTTTACGGAAATTTTCCGCTTGCAACGATGCATGCATGTCCTGTTCTTTACTTAAAGAGGAAATTTTGGTTAATCCATCAACAATTTTCGCAACAGCTTTTCCAAATAAACGTTCAATATCTTCAATAGAAATATTCTTGTTGTCTTCTACAACATCATGAAGAAGCGCTGCGGCAATTGATGTGGCATCTAAACCTATTTCTTGCGCAACAATTTTCGCAACTGCAAGAGGATGAAATATATAGGCTTCACCTGATTTCCTGCGTTGGTTTTTATGGCCATCAAGCGCTAAATCAAAAGCACTACGTATTAGCTTTTTATCATCTACGGAAAGTGTTCGGTAACTTACTTTTAATAACTCTTTGTAGGCTTTGGCAATGGCTCCATTTTCTTTTTCTATAGCTTCATCTGTCATAAACTAAAAATAGCATAAAGAATATTAACATACAACAGCTTTGTTGTTTTTAATTTCTAGATTAAAATGTTTAAGAATTTAAAAAATTAACAAGTAATTGAACTGCTTTGCCTCGATGGCTTATTTTATTTTTAATAGTTAAATCCATTTTTCCAAAAGTTTCATCAAACCCTTTAGGTTTAAAAATTGGGTCGTATCCAAAACCTTTATTTCCTTCTTTGTTTTCTGTAATTGTTCCAATACAAACACCTTCAAAAGTATATAGTTTATCTTTTATGTATAATGCAATTACAGTTTTGAATTGTGCTTTTCGATTTGTGTTATTTTTTAAATTACTAAGTAATTTTTCCATATTATCATTTGAACTTTTATGCTCACCAGCATAACGTGCCGAATAAACTCCTGGTTCACCATTTAAAGCCTCAACTTCAAGACCTGTATCATCAGCAAAACAATCATAACCATAATGTGTTTTTAAATACTCTGCTTTTTGAATGGCATTTCCTTTAATGGTACTTTGTGTTTCAGGAATATCTTCAAAACAGCCAATATCTTCTAAACTTAAAAGTTTAATATTTTTAGGTATTAAGTTTTGTACTTCCTTTATTTTGTTATGATTGTTGGTGGCAAAAACGAGTTGCATAGAAGAAAATTGATAAATGATTTGACTAATATTAGCAAAACTAAATTAAAAATGGCGACTTAAATTTAAAAGATTAAAAATCTATCTAAAATTTATATATTGTGATAGCAAAATAAACTAATGTAACAACTTCTTAAATGAAACAGATTCTAACTCTTGTTTTTTCAATTATTTTAACCTTTTACTCTCATTCACAAAATCAACCTTGGCAAGGTAAATTTGAGCCCATTGATCGTATGATCGATCCGCCTAATTCCTTTAGAGCCGCCAGCGGGGCTCCAGGAAAAGATTATTGGCAGCAACGTGCCAACTATAAAATTAATGTTGTTCTAGATGAGAATAATAATACGATTAATGGTGATGAAATGATAACTTATTTTAATAATTCACCAGATAATTTGAGTTACTTATGGATTCAATTAGAGCAAAATGTCAATAAAAAAGGGAGTGAAGATTTTGGTTCTGTAAATAATAATATAACTGAAGGTATGAATACCAGACAAATGCAGTTCCTTACAAGAGCTATCGATTTTCCTGCAGGTTATACCATTAAGTTTATTAAAGATGAAAACGGTAACGCAATAAAATCATTGGTCAATAATACCATGATGAAAGTAATATTAAATGAGCCATTGAAATCAGGTGAATCTTTAAGCTTTTCAATTGGATGGTCATATCCAATTACAGATAGAAGTATGTTTTTATTATCTAGAGAAGGGTATGAATATTTTCCAGAAGATAATAATACCGTTTATTTAATTGCGCATTGGTTTCCCAGAATGGCTGTTTATAATGATACAGAAGGTTGGCAAAATCAGCAATTTAATAGGTTAGGAGAGTTCGCTCTTGAATTTGGAAATTATGAAGTGAATATAACAGTTCCTGAAGATCATATTATTGCCTCAACAGGCGAATTACAAAATCCGTCTGAGGTGTTGAGCAAAACTGAAATGAAGAGGTTAGAAGAAGCCAAAAAATCTTTTGATAAACCAGTTTTAATCGTAACCAAAGAAGAAGCAGAAGCTAATGAAAAGGAAAAATCAACCAAATTAAAAACTTGGAAGTTTAAAGCTTTAAATGTCAGGGATTTTTCATTTGCGTCATCACGTAAATTTATTTGGGATGCTCAGGCTGTAAAATTTTCAGATCATAATACAATGGCTATGTCCTTTTTTCCAAAAGAAGGATTGCCTGTATGGCAGGAAGAATCTACAAAAGCAGTAGTTAATGCATTACAGGTATATTCAGAATCTACATTTGAATATCCTTATCCGGTAGCCATTTCTGTGAATACTTCCAATATTGGTATGGAATTTCCAATGATTAGTTTTAATGGCGGCAGGCCAGTTAATGGTAAAATGAGTGATGGAGCAAAACAAGGTATGATTGGAACTATTGTGCATGAAGTTGGTCATAACTGGTTTCCTATGATTATAAGTTCTGATGAACGTAAATGGATGTGGATGGATGAAGGGTTAAACACCTTTATTCATCAAAGAACTATTGCAGAACGATATCCTGATTTTATTAGTGCAACTCCGAAAAATGTAGTGCCTTTTATGAGTGGAGATAAAAGTATCATGCGTCCAATTATGACAACATCGGATAATGAATTATTTAGTCAATTTGGTGCTAACTTTTATTTAAAGCCAACAGTTGGCCTCCAAATGTTGAGAAATTCGATTGTCGGAAAAGAACTTTTTGATCAGGCATTTAAAGAATATTGTAACCGGTGGAAATATAAGCATCCTAATCCAGCAGATTTATTTAGAACTCTCGAAGATGCCACCGCGGTAGATTTAGATTGGTTTTTTAAAGGATGGTTTTTTACTACTGATAATGTAGATATGGAATTATCTGATGTGAAATGGTTTAAAGTATATGAAGAATCTTTAAATATTGAAGATCAAAATAAAAATGTAAAAATGAAAATTGAAGGTGAGAATTCGGGAGGAAAAGTTAAAGATTTTTCAAGTGGTCCGGAGGTCATAACTATGATACCAACTTCAGACCAAGCTTATGGGCAATTTTTATCACGACTTGATGAGCCTGCCTTACGTAAACAGGTGTCTGGAAAAAATATTTATGAACTGACTATTAAAAATGTTGGTGGTTTGGTTATGCCAGTGACTATTGAATGGATTTTTAAAGATGGTAGTTCGGAGACAGATAAACTGCCAGCCGAAATTTGGCGGCTTAATGAGTACGAAATAAAGAAAACCTTTTTAAAAGATAAAGAAGTAACTCAGGTAAATTTAGATCCTAATTTTGAATTTGCTGATACAGATATGAATAATAATACATTTCCGAAAAAAGAAGAGCAATCTGATTTTGACAAGTTTAAAAATAAAAATTAAGTATGTCGTCTTTTAATTCTCCTTTAGAAGCCTTTTTATATTGGGAATCAAATACGCCTAATAATGTTTTTTTAAGGCAACCTATTAAAGGTAAAATTTTAGAATACACGTTTGCAAAAACAGGGGCTGAGGCCCGAAAAATAGCAGCATATTTAAAGACGTTAAGTTTGCCAGACCAATCTCATATTGCTTTATTGTCAAAGAACTGTGCCCATTGGGTTATAGCGGATATTGCGATTATGATGGCAGACTTTGTTTCGATTCCAATCTATCCAACCTTAAATGCTGAAAGCATCCATCAAATTTTAACTCATAGTGAGTCAAAAGCCATTATCATTGGGAAATTGGATGATTTTGAATCTCAAAAAAAGGGTATTCCAGATATTCATAAAATAAGTATAGGTTTATATAATCAAGTGTCAGGGAATCAATGGGAAGATATTATAAAAGTACAAGGACCGCTTGTTGATATAAAACCACCACAAAAAGAAAAATTGCACACCATTATATATACTTCTGGAACTACGGGAATACCTAAAGGGGTTATGCATAGTTCAGGTAATTTGATGGAAAGTTCAAATACCTTAGATACACATTTTCAATTTCCAAAGAATTTAAAATTGTTTTCTTACTTACCACTTGCACATGTTGCAGAAAGGGTATTAGTTAATGCTGGTTTGGTATTTGGTGCTACCATAACCTTCGCTGAATCCTTAGAAACTTTTGCAAAAGAACTTGAAGCGACACAGCCGCATCTCTTTTTTGCAGTGCCTAGAATCTGGACAAAGTTTAGAGAAAAAATATTAGAAACCATTCCTCAAAAGAAATTAAATATCATTCTAAATATTCCCTTAATTAATTCAATATTTAAACAAAAAATTAAAAAGAAATTAGGATTATCTCAAGCGGTTCTTATTGCGTCGGCTGCGGCTCCTATTGCATCGAGTTTAGTAAAGTGGTATCAAAAACTTGATATTAAAATTTTGCAGGGTTATGGTATGACAGAAGATTGCTGTGTATCTCACTTTAATACCCATGAATACAATAAAATAGGGACCGTTGGTAAGACGTTGAATAATGTAAAAGTTAAACTATCTGAAGAAGGAGAAATTTGTATAAAAAATAATTGTTTGCTATTAGGGTATTTTAAAAACCCTGAAGAAACAACTAAGATATTTGATCAAGAAGGCTATTTAAAAACCGGTGATAAAGGAGAATTTGATCATGATGGGTTTTTAACCATTACGGGTCGCGTAAAAGACCAGTTTAAAACCGATAAAGGAAAATATATAGATCCATCTCTTATAGAATTATTGTTGTCTCATAATACGGATATTGAACAAATTTGTATAGTAGGAACAGGAATTCCACAACCAATAGCATTAATTACGTTATCTGAGCTTGGTAAAGCTAAATCAAAAAATGATTTATCAAAGAGTTTAATGGAATCTGTTCATTCTATAAATCCTACCTTAGAAAAGCATGAACGTCTGGAAAAGATTGTTATCATGAAAGAAGACTGGACTTTAGCTAATGGACTAACCACGCCTAGTTTAAAAGTGAAACGGAATAGTATTGAAAAAATACATCAGGAATATTATAAGTCCTGGTTTGACTTAAAAGACTTTATAATTTTCGAATAAAATAAAATCAATGAAACTTCTTTGTATCGGGGATAGTTTAACGTTCGGTTATGAAACGGATATTTCAAATAAATGGACTAGCCTTCTTGAATTGGAATTAGACATAAAGGTTATTAACCTTGGTATAAACGGCGATACAACTTCAGGGATGTTAAGTAGATTTATAAGTGCTATTAAAGAGTTTGAACCAACTCATTGTTTAATTTTTGGAGGTACTAATGATTTGTGGTTTGGCTTAAAAGATGAATTTATTTTGTCAAATATATATGCCATGTGTAAGCAAGCTATTTATACTGGTATAATTCCAATTGTCGGCATTCCAACACCTTGTTTTAATTTAAATGAAAAGAATTTGACGGGGGAAAATTATTCAAAATGCATTATAAGGTTTCAAAAGGCTCTGATGGTATTTTGTTTAAATAAGGATATCAACTATGT
>JAHEDS010000041.1:22137-25139 GCA_024641135.1 Flavobacteriales bacterium | reverse complement strand
TTTAGACTGAAAAACAATTCCAGCATTTTCTGCAAACAATAATTTAAATGAATCTTTTTCAGCTAAATCAGACAAATCTAATTCGGCTCCTAAATTATTATTGGCAAAACACATTTCAAGCAACGTAGTAATTAGTCCACCGGAAGCAACATCATGTCCCGCGACTATTTTATCTTGTTTTATTAACTTTTGAATGGTGTTAAAAACAGTTGTGACATACTTTGCATCTTGTACATTTGGAGTGTCATTTCCTATTTTATTAACAACTTGAGAAAATGAACTTCCACCAAGTTTAAATTTATCCTGAGAGATATTTATATAATAAATATTTCCTTCATTTTTCTTAAATACAGGTTCTATAACGTTGTTAATATCAATACAGTTGGCAGCTGCTGAAATAATAACGGTTCCTGGTGCAATCACTTCCTTATCCGGATATTTTTGCTTCATAGAAAGTGAATCTTTTCCAGTTGGGACATTGATTCCTAAATCTATTGAAAAATCTGAAATAGCTTTTACGGCTTCATACAAACGCGCATCTTCTCCCTCATTTTTGCAAGGCCACATCCAGTTGGCAGATAAAGAAATACTTTTTAAATCCTCTTTTAAAGGGGCCCAAATTATGTTAGTTAAAGCTTCCGTAATACTGTTTCTACTTCCAGCAACAGGATTGATTAATCCAGAAATAGGGGAGTGTCCAATCGAAGTGGCAATACCTTCTTTGCTTTTATAATCAAAAGCCATAACCCCAAGGTTGTTAAGCGGTAACTGCAGCGGTCCGGCACATTGTTGTTTAGCTACTTTACCACCTACACATCTATCAACTTTATTGGTCAACCAGTCTTTACAAGCGACTGCTTCAAGTTGTAATAACTGATCTAAATAATCGTAAAACTTGTCTTTTTTGTAAACTAGATCTGAATAATGTCTTTTTACGGTTTTGTCAGTCATTATTGTTTTTGGAGAGCTTCCAAACATATCTTCCATATCTAAATCCATAGGTTTGTTGCCTTTGGTTTTAGACTCAAATGTAAACCTGTTATTTCCTGTAACATCACCAACGGTATACATTGGGGAACGTTCACGCTCAGCAATTCGTTGCAAGGTGTCCAAATGTGTTTCGGAAATTACTAATCCCATACGTTCTTGAGATTCGTTACCAATAATTTCTTTGTCGGATAAAGTAGGGTCTCCAACGGGTAACTTATCTAAATCAATTTTCCCCCCAGTTTCTTCAACCAGTTCACTTAAACAATTTAAATGTCCACCAGCACCATGATCATGAATTGAGACTATAAAATTAGAATCACTTTCAACCATACCTCTTATGGCATTAGCCGCTCGTTTTTGCATTTCGGGGTTAGATCGTTGCACAGCATTCAATTCAATACCTGAGGCAAATTCACCTGTATCGGCGGAGGAAACTGCAGCGCCTCCCATACCAATTCTATAGTTTTCACCTCCAAGTATAACAATTTTATCTCCTGGTTTAGGCTTATCCTTTATAGCTTGATCTACCTTTCCATAGCCAATACCACCAGCTTGCATAATCACTTTATCAAAGCCTAAAGTTCTGGCTTCTTCTTCATGCTCAAAAGTTAAAATGGATCCACAAATAAGAGGTTGTCCAAACTTATTTCCGAAATCTGAAGCTCCGTTAGATGCTTTTATTAAAATATCCATTGGAGTTTGATACAGCCATTTGCGTTCTTTCACGGCTTGTTCCCAGGGTCTGTTTTCTTCTAATCTGGAATAAGACGTCATGTAAACAGCAGTTCCCGCTAAAGGTAATGACCCTTTTCCTCCTGCAAGTCTGTCTCTTATTTCACCACCAGAACCCGTCGCAGCACCATTAAACGGTTCAACTGTCGTTGGAAAATTATGTGTTTCCGCTTTTAAAGAAATAACAGATTCAAAATCCTTAGTCTGATAAAAATCGGGTTTATCCGCAGTTTTAGGAGCAAATTGCTCTACAACAGGACCTTTTATAAACGCAACATTATCTTTATAAGCTGAAACAATATCATTAGGATGTGTTTCAGAAGTTTTTTTAATAAGTTTAAATAATGACGTAGGTTTTTCTTCACCGTCTATTACAAAAGTGCCGTTGAATATTTTATGACGACAATGCTCGCTATTTACTTGTGAAAAACCAAACACTTCAGAATCAGTTAGTGGTCTTCCTATTTTTTTTGAAATACCTTCTAAATAGTCAACTTCTTCATCACTTAAGGATAGTCCTTCCTTTTTATTGTACGCAGCTATATCTTTAATTTCAAGAATAGATTCGGGTGTTATGTTTATGGTGAAAGAGTGTTGATTTAAGCCATTGTATTTTTCAGAAATCATTGGGTCAAACCCCTTAAAATCTTTTTTTATTGCATTAAATTCTTCAATTCTTATGATGTTTGTTATACCCATATTTTGAGTAATTTCGACTGCATTGGTACTCCAAGGCGTTATCATTGCTGCACGTGGTCCAACAAAAAAAGCATCTAATGATGCTTGTTCTATTTTTGGTTGGTTACCAAATAACCACTCTAATTTTGAGGTAGTTTCAGTTGATAATTCTTTTGTTGTTTGAACAGCAAACACTTTACTGTTTATGTTTCCAAAGAAATGAATCATTTTATGTTTGTTTTGTTATATAAATTGCAAATTTAATTTTTTTAGTTTTAAGACCTATCTAAAACTTAAAGTTAATTACAGAGTTATTCACGATGTTTTAAACAAAAAAAGCGACTTTTAAAGTCGCTTTTAAATTATTGTTTTATTAATTTTTTTGTGATACTTCCTTTATCGGAACTCATTTTTATAAGATAAATACCTTTTTTTAATTGAGAAACATCAATTCTAGAACTGCCAGAATCAACTGTTGTTGGAAGTATTAATTTTCCTAAAACATCATAAATTTCAATCTTTAATATTTGGCTTGTTTTTATATTTAAAAAGCTCCCTGAAACCGGATTTGGAAAAAGCTTATAATCAATACCTGAAAATTC